>NC_019814.1:300000-600000 GCF_000319245.1 Candidatus Kinetoplastibacterium blastocrithidii (ex Strigomonas culicis)
GCAGTTTCGTTATATTTTGATTCTATTGCTGCATCAGTATCGACTTCTATTAGAAAATGTACTCCACCACGTAGGTCCAGACCTAGCGACATAGGTTTGGCACCCAAATGATCAAAGATTTTCATAAAATTTGGCGTTACACTAGTCATGCCAACTGTTATGTTATATTTCTTATCTTTATCTATGTTTTTATTCAAAATTCCATCAAGCTTTTCTAAAAGAGAATATTGATCTTCTGATGAAAATAGCTTGATTTTAATGATAGTATCTGTCTCTAAAGATATCGAATAATTTTTTATAGCAGAATCTGCAATTATGTTTTTTATTTTCTCAATAACCATATTGTCGATTTTTCTATGTGTTCGCACCTCAGATATTTGTATACAAGGAACTAGCTCATAAAAATTTGGTGTCATATATATACACCCAATAAGAACCGCAAATATGATAAAAAAGTTTTTCCAGGCAGGATAGCGATTCATAGATTTAGATAATGGCTATAGAAATTAATATTAATATTATAGATGCTATAAGGATTTCATAGTTCCTTTTGGTAAAACTCCAATAATTGCATTTTTCTGAGTTGTTATTTCAATAGGACCTTTGTCTGCAGAATATGAAATATCGATAACAACATAATTTTCGTTTATTTTTTTTATTTTCCCTAATATTCCACCAGAAGTGATAATTTCGTCATTTTCTGATAAATTAGAAATGAGGTTCTTATGCTCTTTTTGTCGTTTTATCTGTGGTTTTATCATTAAGAAATATAAAACAAGGAACATAACTAATATAGGAAGCATGTTTAATATAGGGTTCCCTTCCGATACTGCAGCATTTGCTTGAATCATGACTAAATTCGAGATGCTATTTATATACATTATTTTATTCCTATTAGTTGAGCTTAATTAGTCATTATAATTGTTTTTTATTCTTTATCAATTTTTAATCTATTACTAGATCTTATTACTAGATCTATCATCCAGGAAATTTTTTTTCCATTCGTAAAACTTTTTTTCATGTATTGAGTTTCTGATTTCTTTCATCATGTTTAGATAAAAATGTAAATTATGTATTGTGTTCAACATTGATGAATTTATTTCTTTGGTTATTTGCAAGTGATGCAAGTATGATCTTGTAAAATTACGGCATGTATAGCATGTACATGTTGGATCAAGGTTATTAAGATCATTTTTATATCTTGAGTTTTTTATTTTAATATTTCCATAACGAGTAAATAGACAGCCATTTCGAGCGTTCCTGGTTGGCATAACACAATCAAACATATCAATTCCGTTAGATACTGCATTTACTATATCTTCAGGAGTTCCAACTCCCATTAAATATTTAGGGAAGTGTTCTGGTATCCTCGGGCTTACAAATTCGAGAATTTGATGCAAGTATTCTTTTGGTTCTCCTACAGATAGTCCTCCGATAGCATATCCATTAAATCCAATGTCCAGTAGTCCATTTATAGACTCCTCACGTAAATCCTCATAAATTCCTCCTTGCACTATCCCAAATATAGAGTTTTTATTTTCTTGGCGTTTGAATTCATCTAGAGAGCGTTTGGACCATCTTAGTGATAATTCCATAGAAACACGTGCTTCTTCCCTAGTTATCACATGAGATTCTATTTTATATGGAGTGCACTCATCAAAAATCATTACAACATCAGAATTTAATAGGCTTTGTACTTGTATAGATTTTTCTGGCGTCAGAAATAGTTTTGATCCATTTATAGGAGATGAGAAACTAACTCCTTCCTCTGTTATTTTACATAGTTTTTTTAGACTGAATACCTGGAATCCACCAGAATCAGTTAATATTGGTTTTTCCCATTTTATAAAGTTATGTAACCCTTTATGGGAGTTTATAATTTCTATACCTGGCCTCATCCACAAATGCAGTGTATTGCCCAATATGATTTGTGCTCTGGTTTCCTCTAGGTCTCGTTTTAACATTGCTTTTACGCATCCACTAGTTCCAACAGGCATAAAAATTGGTGTTTTTATTGATCCATGATTTAGATTTAGCAAACCATTCCTTGCTAGGCCATCATTATTTATTACTTTAAAATTTAGATTATTTTTCATTTTGGCACTCAACAAACATTGCATCACCGTAGCTAAAAAATCGATAATTATATTTTACAGCATGATTATATGCTTTTAAAATTCTGTCTCTGCCAGCCAATGCAGAAACTAGAATCAATAGTGTGGATTTTGGAAGATGAAAGTTTGTTATTAATGCATCCACAATTTTAAACTTATATCCTGGTTTTATAAATAAATTTGTTTCGTTACACACTGGATTTATTATGCTTCTATTTTCTGATGAGTAATTATCAGAGTTTAATGCTGCTGATTCTAATGCTCTAGCGCTAGTTGTTCCAACTGCAATTATCCTTTTGCCTTTAAGCCTAGCATCTTTTATAGATTTTATTGTTGATGATGGTATATCATATCTCTCAGTATGCATTCTATGTTCGTTAATGTATTGAGTCCTGATTGGTTGGAATGTTCCAGCCCCTACATGTAAAGTTAAAAATGCCATTTTTATATCACGTGACTTGAGTTTCTTTAGAATTTTTTGATCGAAATGAAGACCGGCTGTTGGTGCTGCAACTGCGCCTGGATTTTTGGCAAATATAGTTTGGTATCTTAATTCATCAGAATTGTCTTTTTGTTTTTTTATATATGGAGGCAAAGGAATATCCCCATATTTTTCAAGCACAATAGCAATATTTTCTGAAAAATTTAATAGAAAAAAATCATTACTTCTTGAAAAAATATCTACTTCAATAATATTTGAAATAAGCACTTTGGTTCCTAATTTTATAGTGCTATTAGATTTAATTTGAGCAAGTGCTATATTTGAATCCAAGATCCTTTCTATTAAAATCTCTATTTTCCCTCCACTAGGTTTTTGAGCCTTTAAACGAGCTTTTATTACTTTTGTGTCGTTAAAAACTAAAAGATCTCCTGGTTCTAGGATTTCTGCTAAATCACAAAAATTCAAGTCATGAATATTTTTTCCTGAATCTATATGTAAGAGTCTACTGTTACTGCGCTCAATTTCTGGATTTTGTGCTATTAGATTCTTTGGTAAAAAATAATTAAAATTAGATATGTTGATTGATTCTGACACGGTATTATTAATGTTGTTTTTATTTATAAGGTTTTATCAAGTATAATAGACAAGATAGCAATGTTGTAGGAAATTAATCTAAAAATTTGTTTTAAAACCTATATTTTTTACAAACCTAAATTATCCCATAAACTGTCAATATTCTTTTTAACAGAATCTGACATTATTATTGGCTTGCCCCATTGCCTTTCAGTTTCTCCAGGGAATTTGTTAGTAGCATCTATGCCCATTTTGCTGCCCAAACCAGATTTAGGAGAAGCAAAATCCAAGTAATCTATGGGAGTGTTTTCCACTAGCAAGGTATCTCTAAGAGGATCTGTTCTGGTGCTTATAGCCCAGACAACTTCTTTCCAGTCTCTAACATTTATATCTTCGTCTACTATTATTATGAATTTTGTGTACATGAATTGACGAAGCATCCCCCATAGGCCAAACATCATTCTTCTAGCATGACCAGCATACTGTTTTTTAATCGATATTATAGCTACCCTATAACTGCATCCTTCAGCTGGCAAATGAAAATCTACAATTTCTGTAAACTGTCTTTTCAGGATAGGGATAAAGATTTCATTCATAGCTAAACCAAGCACAGCTGGCTCATCCATAGGTTTACCAGTATAGGTAGAGTGATATATGGGAGATTCCCTCATAGTAATTCTGTTAACGGTCATTACAGGAAACCATTCTTTTTCATTATAATAGCCTGTATGATCGCCATAAGGGCCCTCTAAGGCCGTTTCATAGCTTGATGATGATGGCATTATGCAGCCCTCTATAATTATTTCAGCCCTTGCTGGCACATATAATTCTGACCCAATAGATTTTGTTATTTCTGTTCTAGAGCCTCTAAGCAAGCCGGCAAACTGATATTCAGAAAGAGTGTCTGGTATTGGAGCAACTGCACCAAGCATCGTTGCTGGGTCTGCGCCAATAGCAACAGCTATGGGAAAAGGTTCATTTTTGTTAAGTTTTACATGTTCTTGAAAATCTAATGCGCCGCCTCTGTGAGGGAGCCAACGCATTATTAATTTGTTTTTTTCTAGTAATTGTTGGCGATATATTCCTATATTTTGACGTTTATTCAATGGTTTTTTTGTTATGACTAAACCCCATGTTAACAAAGGTGCTACATCATCTGGCCAGCATTTTTGAATTGGAATATCAAATAAATTAATATCGTTTTGTTCTATTACGATCTCTTGGCAAGGAGCATTATTTATTATCTTTGGATTCATGTCCCACAAAGCCGCTTTTAGCATAGAGATTTTTGAGAAAGCATCTCGAATACTATTTGGAGCCTCAGGTTCACGCAATGAGGCTAAAATCTCTCCTACATCAGTTAGTGATTTTATAGAGCTGGAGTCTATGCCTAGAGATATTCTATCTACAGTTCCAAATAAATTTGTTAATACAGGCATAGAGGATTTTTTGTCATTATGCAATATATTTTCAAACAACAGAGCAGGTCCTTTCTTGGCAATTACTCTTGATGATATCTCTGTTATTTCTAAGTTAGAGCAAATTTGAGCATTAATCCTTTTCAATAGGTTTTTTTTCTCTAAATGCGTAATGAATTCTCTTAGGTCGCGATACTTCACGTCAGATTTCCAGTTAGTTAATCAGATATTCCAGTGCATCATACTACTGACAGCAGAGATAATTGCAATGCCAGCAGTTTCTGTTCTAAGAATTCTAGCCCCAAAGTTCATAGGATATATATTATTCGAATGAGCTGCTAGGTTTAATTCTTTTTTAGACCATCCTCCTTCAGGACCTATCATGATGGTTAATGATTTTGTGTCTTTGATCTTCTCGATCACATCAAAAATATTATCTTTTGATAGAGGATCGCAAATTATATGAGGATCTTCTTTGGGTCGAGACATATAGCGGCTCATACAAACATGCTCATCAATTTCGGCTAATAAGTTCCTACCGCACTGTTCACTAGCAGCTATTACAACGCGTCTCCAGTGTGACAGGTTTTTATGAGTTATATTGTTATTGCATCTTTGTGTTTGTATTGGGACAATTCGTCTAACTCCAAGTTCTGTAGATTTTTCTATTATGAAATCCATCTTGTTTTTTGATGTTATAGCTTGAACTAAGGTTATATTCCCTAATAGCTCCAATTCTTTTTCTATGTGTTCCCTTATATCAGCAAAGAAGATCTTATTGCTTATAATTAGTCTTGATAAATATTCTCCTCCAAGACCATTAAAAAGTAATATATCATCACCGTGTGCTAGTCTAAGTGCCTTAATATGGCGCATAACTCCATCAGGAAGTTGAATAATTTCGCTTATATGTAGATTTATATCGCAAAAAAAACGTGATAATTGCATGTTATTGATAAATTAATCCTGGTATTATCTTTACTTTGACATACTGTGTTTACATAGATACATTAATTATAAACATAATTATAAATTTGTTTAGGCTAGGTTACTATATTTTACACAGATGGTAAAATTAAAATCACTAGATTATTTATTTTTAAGCGTTGGAGTTAAAGAGTTATCACATGAGTAATATGACGAACACACCTAAATATTTTTTGGCAGATTCTATACGAGTTTTATCTATGGATTCAGTTCAGCAAGCAAATTCAGGACATCCTGGGGCCCCGATGGGAATGGCAGAAATGGCACAGGCACTTTGGAGAAATAATTTGCAGCATAATCCTTCTGATCCTAATTGGATAAATCGAGATCGTTTTGTCTTGTCTAACGGACATGCATCTATGCTCCTGTATTCTTTATTGCATTTGACAGGGTATGATCTCTCTATAGATGATTTAAAGACTTTTCGCCAATTGCATTCAAAAACCCCTGGTCATCCTGAAGTGGGAATTACTCCAGGGGTTGAGACTACTACTGGCCCACTTGGGCAAGGATTAGCTAATGCAGTAGGAATGGCTTTGGCAGAAACTTTGCTAGCTTTAGAGTTTAATAGGCCAGGATTTGATATAATAGATCATAGAACTTATGCAATAGTTGGTGATGGTTGTTTGATGGAAGGCATATCTCATGAGGTTTGTTCTCTAGCAGGAACATTGAAGCTATCTAAGTTAGTCGTATTATACGATGACAATGGTATTTCTATTGATGGTCATGTGAAGAATTGGTTTGGCGATGATACGGCAGCTCGTTTTCGTGGGTATAACTGGAACGTTATCGAAGGAATAGATGGTCATAATGTAGATGCTATTGATGCGGCCATAAAATTAGCTAGATCTCAAAATGACAAGCCTACTTTAATAATTTGTCATACTATTATTGGAAAGGGATCTCCAAATATGGCAGGTACACATAGTGTACACGGCTCTCCGTTAGGTAAGGATGAATTAGCAGCTACACGTGATAACCTGAATTGGAAGCATGATAAGTTCTTTATACCTGAAGAGGTATATGAGGCATGGGATGCTAGGGAGATAGGGGCCAAATTACAATCAACGTGGCAATCTAAGTTTAGTATTTATAGTGATAAGTATCCTGAGTTGTCTAAAGATCTTATTCGCCGAATGAATGGAGACTTGCCTGATGATTTTGATAGTTTTGCAAATAAACTTATTAATATGACGATTGATAAGGCGGAGACACTAGCAACTAGGAAGGCGTCCCAGTTAGCTATTTCCGAGCTGGTATCAGAACTGCCAGAATTATTGGGAGGTTCTGCTGATTTAACTGGTTCAAATTTTACTGATTGGAAAGACTCGGTTTCCGTTCGATCTGATAGCAAAGGAACCAATTTTGGTAGATACATAAATTATGGCGTGCGTGAATTCGGCATGGCCGCTATAATGAACGGAATATCATTACACGGTGGTTATTTGCCATTTGGAGGAACTTTTCTAACTTTCTCTGATTATTCTCGTAATGCTATTAGAATGGCGGCTTTAATGAGACAAAAAGTAATTCATATATTCACTCATGATTCAATAGGATTGGGTGAAGATGGTCCTACGCATCAGTCAATAGAGCATGCAGCTAGCTTACGTCTTATTCCTAATTTGTCTGTATGGAGACCATGTGACACTTTAGAGACAGTAGTTGCTTGGTTATATGGGGTTCGTAGAAATTCTAGTGTAGGAATGAGAGTTAGAGATGGGGGACCAACTGCTTTATTGCTTTCTAGACAGAATTTGCCTTTTATTGATAGAGATAGAGATACTGTTGAATCAATAAGTAAGGGTGGTTACATATTAAAGGAAAACAAGAATGCTGAGGCAGTAATTATAGCAACAGGCTCTGAGATTTCTATTGCTTTGGATGCTCAAAGCAAGTTAAGTGAAGAAGGTATCATGATCAGAGTAGTTTCTATGCCAAGTACAGATGTTTTTGATAAACAGGATATTAGCTGGAAAAACAAGGTTCTTCCTAGTGACTTGCCTCGTATAGCTATAGAAGCAGGTGTTACATCTGGATGGTATAAGTATGTTGGTATAGATGGTATAGTTTTAGGTATTGATCGTTATGGTGAGTCAGCTCCTGCCGGTTGTTTATTTAAATTTTTTGGCTTAACTGTTGATGTTGTTGCTGATGCTGTAAGAAAGATTTTGTTAAATAAAGGGATATAATTATGGCAATAAGAGTTGCAATTAATGGGTATGGTCGTATAGGGCGCAATATTTTGCGGGCTCATTATGAATATGGCAAAAAAAATAATATAGAGATAGTTGCTATAAATGATATGGGTGGTTCAGAGGCAAGTGCGCATCTGACTCGTTTTGATACTGTTCATGGCAAATTTAATGGTTCAGTTTCAGTAGAAAAAGATCACATGGTTGTTAATGGTGATAAAATAAGAATGCTTGCTAATCGCAACCCAGAAGAGTTGCCTTGGAAATCACTTGATATTGATGTTGTATTGGAATGTACTGGGGCCTTTGCATCTAAAGAAAAATCTATGGCTCATATTAGAAGTGGGGCAAAAAAGGTTATCATATCGGCACCTGGTGGAGAAGATGTTGATGCTACAGTAGTGTTTGGAGTCAATGATAATATACTTAGGTCATCACATACAGTTATCTCTAATGCCTCTTGTACAACTAATTGTTTGGTTCCTATTGTTAAACCACTAAATGATGTTGTCGGTATAGAAAATGGTCTTATGACTACTATTCATTCTTATACAAATGATCAAGTTCTTACTGATGTCTCTCACAAGGATTTAAGAAGAGCCAGGTCAGCTACTATGAGCATGATTCCTACTAAAACTGGAGCTGCTGCTGCTGTTGGTTTAGTTCTGCCGGAATTAAAAGGTAAGCTGGATGGTTGTTCTATAAGAGTTCCTACCATTAATGTATCATTAGTAGACTTATCTTTTATTGCTAAAAGAGAAACTTCTGTAAAAGAAATACACGAAATATTAAAGGAAGCATCTGAAAAATCTTTGAAAGGAGTTTTAGATTTTAGCTCAGATTATCTTGTCTCTATTGATTATAATCATAGCCCTGCATCTAGTACCTTTGATTCTACCCTAACCAAGGTGTCAGGTAGACTTGTTAAAGTATTTTCATGGTATGACAATGAGTGGGGTTTTTCTAATCGCATGTTAGATACTACTGCTGCTCTCATGTTGGCTAAGTAGTTAATGCTGTATGTACAATAAACACTTTTATTAATAATGTGTTTATTGTATTTTTGATATTGATATCTATAGAGGTTTCAATGAGTGTTAAGACTTTGAGCGATTTATCTAGATCTGGAAAACTATTTGGCAAGAGAGTTTTTATAAGAGCAGATCTAAATGTTCCGTTTGATAATGCAGGTAATATTGCGGAAGATACACGTATTAGGGCTTCTGTGCCTGGAATCAGACTAGCTTTGGATGGCGGGGCTGCAATAATGGTAACCTCTCATCTAGGACGGCCTAAAGAAGGAGTGTTGAGAGAGTCAGATTCTTTAGCAAAAGTAGCCCAAAGATTATCAGAAATTCTAGGTATGCAAGTAGAGCTTATTAAGGATTGGATCGAGGGTGTTAGTATTGATCCAGGTCAGGTAGTATTATTAGAAAATTGTAGGGTGAATATTGGAGAGAAGAGTAATGACGATTCTTTATCTCGCAAGATGGCTTCTTTGTGTGATGTGTATGTTAATGATGCATTTGGTACAGCACATCGTGCAGAGGCTACTACTTGTGGCATAACCAAATATGCTGCTACTGTATGTGCTGGGCCTTTATTAGAAGCTGAGTTAGCGGTTTTGCATCGTGTCTTTTCTTCTCCAAAGAAACCTTTAGTTGCTATTGTTGGAGGATCTAAGGTTTCTTCAAAATTATCAGTGTTAAAGTTTTTGTCTGATAAGGTCGATTACTTGATAGTCGGTGGTGGTATTGCTAATACTTTTATGTTAGCTGCTGGTTTACCGATTGGTAAATCTTTAGTAGAGTTGGATCAAGTGGAAAATGCACTTTTCATTATTAATAGCATGAAAAGTCGTGGTGCTGCTGTACCTATTCCGGTAGATACTATCTGTGCTAAGTTTTTTGATGTCAGTGCTGAAGCTAATTTAAAGTTATCTAAGGAAGTATTAGAGGATGACATTATAATGGACGTTGGTCCTGAAACATCTAGAATATTTGGGGAAATACTAGATTTGGCCGGAACAATTGTTTGGAATGGTCCAGTCGGAGTTTTTGAATTCGATCAGTTTGCGAATGGAACATCTTTTATTGCAGATACTATAGCCAAATCGAAAGGTTTTTCTGTAGCCGGTGGTGGAGATACTATTGCAGCCATAGCTAAATATGGAATAGAGGATAAAATCGGATATATATCTACTGGAGGCGGAGCATTTCTTGAGTTCTTAGAAGGTAAAACCTTACCTGCTGTAGAAGCTCTACAATTAAGAGCTGATCAATAGATTATTCTAGAATAAAGATGCCTATGGCGAATAGGGATGCAGATAATGATATTGCTGCAGGAAGAGTTAGTACCCATGCTAACAAGATGTGGCGGACAGTATTTTGTTGTAGGCTTACTTTATTAGCTACAACTGTCCCCGCAATTCCGGAAGATAGCACATGTGTTGTTGATACAGGTAGATTAAATAGGTTTGCTATCCCTATAGAGAACACAGCTGTGACTTGGGCTGCTGTTCCTTGGGCATAGGTCATTCCTTGCGTCCCTATTCTCTCCCCTACAGTTGTAACGACTCGTTTCCATCCTATCATGGTTCCAAATCCTAGAGCAGTTGCTACAGCTACTATCACCCATATTGGCGCGTATTCTACAGTGGAAGTGATATCTGTTCTAAGTCTATCTAAATCATATATATTTGGAGTGGTTAGGTTTTGTGTTTTTACAACATTCTTGGCTATGTCATCTAAACAAAGTAAATTTTTTCGAGTATTTATTCTTTGTTTTATCGATAAGTCCTCATATTTTGATATGTTCTTTAATGTGGTCTCTATTGTGTTAATAGTTGCTAGTGTCATTTTTGGGCTGCAACTTAGGTCTTTAGAGAGGTCATTAGATATAATCTGATCACTCATATTTATGTATCCAATTATGTCTTCTTGATTTCTATTATAGAATTCTCGCATATGCACAACAGCATTTCTTGTTCTGTCTATTTGATATGACGTACTTTGTAGATCCAATACATATTGAGCTGGGGATATTCCTATAAGAATAAGCATTACTAGACCAATACCTTTCTGTCCGTCATTTGAGCCATGAACAAAACTAACTCCCATCGCCGAAATTACAAGAACAAGCCTATTCCAGAAAGGAGGGTGTTTTTTCGCCTCTAAAAATCTACGTTGTTTGGGAGTGTAATGCATATTTGATTTTGGCCAGATATTCTTTAATACTAGAAATAACCATCCAGCCAGAATAAATCCTATGATAGGAGAAATTATCATTGAGAGACTGATGTCTATAGCTTTGCTCCAATTTATGCTGTCAACCATTGGCACGTTTGTTAGCCAAGAGTTAGTCAGTCCTACTCCTAAAATCGATCCAATTAGGGTATGTGAGCTTGATGCTGGTATACCAAAGAACCATGTTCCCAGGTTCCATATTATAGCAGCTGATATCATGGAAAATATCATGATTAGTCCACGAGAACTATTGACATTGATAATCAATTCGATAGGTAATAAATGTACTATAGCGTACGCTATACCAACCCCCCCCATAAGCACACCCAAGAAATTAAATATCCCAGAAAAAATTACAGCTATATGTGGAGGCATAGCTTTAGTATATATTACAGTAGCAACTGCGTTAGCAGTGTCATGAAATCCATTTATAAATTCGTAGACAAGGACAAAGGCCAATGCCATGATTAGGCCAAAACAAACCCACACGCTTAAACCAGAAAATATACTTATCATAAAAGTTAATTTTAAATCAAAATAGTAATTTTGTTATTTATAAAAATAAGTCAAAATTCTATAGATCAGATTTTAAAAGAATGCAAAAATGCTTAATTAAAAGTTATTGAGTTAGCATTGGTGTAAGTATGGATCAAAATATTTATTTTTTAAAGTAATAAATAAATATTTTGAAATAATATTATCAAATATGGAGAAAATCAAACCTATTAGTATTTGTTTTTATGTGTGATTTAATAGGTATTATTTATATATAATAGCCTTTATATTTTTATGATTGTGTTGTAAATTCATTTCCGGTTTTGATATCAACAACTTAGTTTTGGGAGAATTATCTCATGTCTTTAGTATCTATGCGTCAATTACTTGATCATGCAGCTGAAAATGATTATGGAATTCCAGCTTTTAATGTTAATAATCTTGAGCAGGTTCAGGCTATAATGGAAGCGGCTGATGAGACTAATAGTCCTGTTATTATGCAAGCATCAGCAGGGGCTCGTAAATATGCAGGAGAAACTTTTTTAAAGCATCTTATACAAGCAGCAGTTGATGCATATCCACATATACCTGTGGTTATGCATCAAGATCATGGACAGTCACCATTAGTTTGTAAGGGTGCTATAGATTTAGGTTTCTCAAGTGTGATGATGGATGGGTCTCTTAATGAAGATGGTAAAACAGTATCTGACTATGAGTATAACCGCTTTGTAACTAAAAAAGTAGTAGATATGGCTCATCAATTTGGAGTTACGGTTGAAGGAGAACTTGGTTGTCTAGGCTCACTAGAAACTCTAGAGGGAGATAAAGAAGATGGTCATGGCGCTGACGGCAAATTGACCCTGGATCAATTATTAACAGATCCAGAGCAAGCAGCTGATTTTGTTCATTATACTCAAATTGATGCTCTTGCAATTGCTATAGGTACTAGTCACGGTGCTTATAAATTTACACGAAAGCCTACCGGTGATATTTTATCTATTAATCGCATTAAAGAAATACATTCTAGATTGCCTAACACTCATCTAGTTATGCATGGTAGCTCAAGTGTGCCACAAGAATTGTTATCAGAGATTCGTGAATTTGGTGGCACTATAAAGGAAACATATGGGGTTCCTGTAGAGGAAATTAAGGAAGCTATAAAGCATGGCGTCAGAAAAATAAATATAGATACAGATATCCGTTTAGCCATGACATCAGCTATACGTAGGTTTTTCCATGAAAAGTCAGACAAGTTTGATCCTAGAGAGTATTTAACAAAAGCAAGAGCTTATGCAAAAAGTATCTGTATATCTCGCTATATAGATTTTGGCTCATCTGGCAATGCTAGTAAAATTAAGCCAATTAGCCTAGATAATATGTCAAAATTATACACTTCAGGAAAACTTGCCCAACAAATTAAGTAATATTTTTATAGGGGTTGCAGTGATGAACGTTTTATATGAGTCAAATATAAGATCACTACCATTGATATCTAGAGGTAAGGTTAGGGATATATATTCTATAGATGAGAGTAAACTCTTGATAGTAACTACGGATAGGTTATCAGCTTTTGATGTGATTCTTAATAATCCTATTCCCGGTAAAGGTATTGTCTTAAACAAGATGACAGAATTCTGGTTAGAGAAATTTGCTAATATTCTGCCTAATCATTCAACTAACATAAAACCGGAGGATGTAGTATCAAAGGATGAATTAGATCAAGTTAAAGACAGGGCTGTTGTAGTAAAAAGATTGAGACCGATTATGGTGGAGGCAGTTGCAAGAGGGTATTTAATTGGATCAGGTTGGCTTGAGTATCAAAAAAGCGGTTCTGTTTGTGGAGTTAAATTACCTAAAGGTTTATTAAAAGCTAGCAAGTTAGATTCTGCGATATTTACCCCCGCTGCTAAAGCTGAGGTTGGTATGCATGATGAGAATGTTGAGTTTGATTATGTAATACAGTTAGTTGGGTCTGAATTAGCTAGACGTATTAGGGATATTACAGTTGATTTGTACAGCAGAGCTTCGCAGTTTGCATTAGAGAAAGGGATAATAATAGCTGATACTAAGTTTGAGTTTGGTATTGATAGTAATGGTGATCTTAATTTGATGGATGAGGTTTTAACTCCAGACTCTTCTCGCTTTTGGCCTATTGATGATTATCATGTTGGGGCAAACCCTCCTTCTTTTGATAAACAATTTATAAGAGATTGGTTAGAATCTCAGGATTGGGACAAAAAGGCTCCTTCTCCTGATTTGCCCATGGAGATAATAAGAAAGACTTCTGATAAATATAATGAGGCCTTAAGCCGTTTGTTATAGTGTCTGTTTGCATTGGGGTTTTAATTATGAATTATAGTTTATCTCCCATGGTTGGAGTTATCATGGGATCGTCAAGTGATTGGAATGTAATGAGTCACGCAGCTTCGATTTTAGAGAGTTTCGAGATTCCTTTTGAGTCCAAGGTTATTTCAGCACATAGAATGCCAAAAGAAATGTTTGACTACGCTAGCGAGGCGCATAATAGAGGTCTTAAAGCTATAATTGCTGGGGCTGGTGGCGCTGCTCATTTGCCTGGAATGATTGCGGCATTGACAGAAGTACCGGTTTTTGGAGTGCCTGTTCCTTCAAAATATTTATCGGGAGAGGATTCTTTATTATCTATAGTTCAAATGCCTAAGGGTATTCCTGTTGCTACATTTGCAATAGGCGAGGCTGGTGCTGTAAATGCAGCACTGCATGTCTTAGCAAACATGGCTTTATTCGATAATGAATTACGTTGTAAACTATTATCTTTTAGAGAATCTCAAACAGATAAAGCACGTAATATGAAATTATAAGTGTATAAATTATAAGTTTTAGGAATCCATAATGATTTCATCAAAGTCTAATTTTTATGTTCCTCCAGGTAATTATCTTGGGTTGTTGGGAGGTGGGCAGTTAGGAAGAATGTTCTGCTACTCGGCGCAGAGTTTAGGTTATAAGGTCATGGTGCTTGATCCAGATCCAGATTGTCCTGCAGGAATGGTTGCTGATCATCATATAGCAGCATCGTATAGCGATCATAATGCATTAGAGATGTTATCTAAATCTTGTAGATCTGTTACCATAGAATTTGAAAACATACCATGTAATAGTTTAGAGATTTTATCAAAAAATTGCGTTGTTACTCCATCGGCATATTCTGTTTCTATAGCTCAAAACAGGATCAAAGAAAAAGAGTTCATTCAGTCTCAGGGTGTAGATGTAGCTCCATATAAATCAATATTTAATGGAGAAGATATCACAGAAAATATTGAGTATTTGTTGCCTGGTATAATAAAAGTATCAAAAACTGGATATGACGGTAAAGGACAAGCAATGGTTTCTTCTTTGGAAGAAGTGAGAGAGGTTTATTATAAATTTGGCGAAGTGCCTTGTGTATTGGAGAGGTGTCTTTCAATAAATTATGAAGCCTCAGTAGTTTTGTCTCGTGATTTTATGGGCAACTCGGTTTTTTTCCCTATAAGTACTAATGTCCATAATAGGGGTATACTTTCAAGTTCTTTGGTAATAAAAAACATTGATTCATCTTGTGAAGGTCATGAAAAGGAACAAATGCTAATCAAAGCAAAGAAGATTGCTGATTCTTTAAATTACCACGGGGTATTATGTGTAGAGTTTTTTGTATTAAATAATAGTGCTATTATTATTAACGAAATTGCTCCTAGACCTCATAATAGCGGTCATTATACAATTGATGCATGTGTTGACAGTCAATTTGATCAGCAGGTCAGAGTTATGGCTGGACTTCCCCTAGGTAGTACAAAATTGCTGACATCTGCTCTTATGCTAAATATATTAGGAGATAGTTGGTTTGATATGGATTCTGGAATTCTTAGGAACCCAGATTGGCTTGATATTTTGTCTTTGCCTGGCGTAAAGTTACATCTTTATGGAAAAAAAGAAGCACGTCCTTTACGTAAGATGGGGCACTTAACAATATTAAGTGACAACATTAACACTTTAGAAGATAAGGCAAAAATCATTGCTGCAAAATTAAACTTGTCTTTTTAGTATTTATTTGAAGTTAGAGAGTTGTTAATTGAGATATTGTAATATTGGAGAGGCGGCTAATAGCTTAGCAAGAGGGGGTGTAGTTGCCTTTCCTACTGAAACAGTTTATGGGCTTGGAGCTGATGCTGATAATTGTCATGCCATTGGTAAGGTATATAATATTAAAAATCGCCCATTAAATCATCCAGTAATTATCCATTTGTTAGATGGTGCGGATATTCCATATTGGGCAGAGTCTATACCTAGGGAGGCCTACCTATTGATTGATAATTTCTGGCCTGGTCCTTTGACGGTTTTACTTAAGAAATCTAAAAATGTCATGAGTTTAGTCAGCGGTGGTCAGGATACAATTGGGTTGAGATGTCCTTCACATACTGTTGCTCAAGATCTTTTAAGGGAGTTTATTAGATTAAAGCCATCTAAATGTGGCGGATTGATAGCGCCATCTGCGAATAAGTTTGGCAAAGTGTCTCCTACGAACTCGAGACATGTTTTTGATGAGTTTTCACAAGAATCTTATTCCGGAATGATGATTTTAGATGGTGGAGAATCTAGTATAGGTATTGAATCAACCATTGTTGATCTATCTAATGTTGTTGATAAGTATGCTAGGCCAATTTTATTGAGACCTGGGCATATTAAAACCTCTCAGATAGAAGAAGTATTGGGACGTGAGGTGTCTTTTGCTACGGAGCATTCCCCAGTTGTGCCTGGCTCATTGAAAGCCCATTATTCTACTAATACTCCATTAGAGATAATTAAAAGAGAGTTAAATTTTGATTGTTTGTCATATGTGAACAAAAGAATTGCAATATTATCTTGTGATGCACCTCCTGCTTTTTTGCCTAAATGTTTTATTTGGTTTGAAATGACATATGATCATGATTTATATGCTAGTAAGCTTTATTCGACATTGAGATATATAGACAGATCTGGTTTTGATAGAATATTCATATGTAATCTGCCAAATAGTTCTGCATGGGATGCAATAAGGGATAGGATTTATAGGGCAGCTGCATCTTTTATCTAATTGTGATTTTTTATGTTTCTGATTTCTAAGAAAGTTATAGATTCTTTTATAGATAATATTTGGCTAGAAGAAGGTCTTTCCAATAATACATTATCTTCGTATAGAAGTGATATAGAGTGTTTTGCTATTTGGATAGAAGGGTTATATAAAAGAAGTATTTTAGATAATATTTCTAATGAATATATCGATAGATGGTTTTCAGAAAATTTTTTTGTTATAAAGTCAACTACATCTAATAGACGTTTGGCTTCATTAAGAAAATTTTATACATGGGCATTACGTGAAAAATTAATAAAAAATAATCCTTGTTTATTAACTAGAACTTCTAAGCAAGATAAAAACGTGCCGAAAACTTTATCTGAGAATCAAGTAGAGGAGCTACTAAAAGCTCCAAATATTGAAACGGATCGTGGTGTACGCGATCGTGCAATGTTAGAAACAATGTATTCTACGGGTTTGCGTGTATCAGAATTAATAAATCTAAAAATTAATAATATTAATTTATCTGATGGAATTGTTCATGTTGTAATGGGCAAAGGAGGTAAGGATAGAATTGTTCCGCTTGGAGAAGAATCTATGTATTGGATAGAAAGGTATACGTCAAGTACTAGATGCAAGTTTCCAGTCTCTAATAAAAACATTTTATTTATTACGAGCAGACTAAAAGCAATGACAAGGCAAGCTTTTTGGCAAATGGTGAAAAAATATTCTGTGTTAGCAAAAATAGATACGCATTTATCACCACATGTTTTAAGGCATGCCTTTGCAACTCATTTATTAAATCATGGTGCTGACTTAAGAGTGGTTCAAATGTTATTAGGTCATTCTAATATCTCTACTACTCAGATTTATACACATATTGCTAACGAAAGACTTAGGCAATTACATTATATACATCACCCTAGATATTAATCTTTAAATAATGAATAATGGCCTCGCCAGGTGGAATTGAACCACCAACTGACCCTTAGGAGGGGTCTATTATATCCATTTAACTACAGCGAGATTATTAGTTTCAGTTTATTATATAAAACAAGCAAATAATTCCAAACAAATTAATTCTAATCAAATATGCAAATAGAAGAGCTAGATCTTTGTAAAATAGACTTAGAGTCGGTTTGCTCTATGATTCCTAGCAAGAGTTTATTATTAACAGCAAATAAACGTCAAGCAAATCAGATAATGAAGTATTTATCTGAGTATTTATGTTTCACTAAAGAAACAAAAGAGGTCATGCAAGTTGTCTCATTAGATGATTGGATGGTTCGTCTTTTTGAATATCTGTCATTTTCTCAAATAGAGCTTCCTTCTTTTTTCCTTAATAAACCTAGTATGCGGATACTTTGGCGCAATATTTTAAAAAAAGACAGTATCAGCAAAAATTATTCAATAGAAAGTAATTCATTGTCAATTTTAGCTTTAGATGCGTACGAGATTATAAATAATTGGATGATTAGATTCCCTAAGGGTTTTAATAGTTTAGAGTGCGATCGGTTTATTCATTGGAATAGATGTTATAAAAAAGAGCTCAATAAGCTAAATGCTATAGATGCTAATGGTATTTACTCTATTATTATAAGAAGCATAGAAAAAAATAGAATTATCCTTCCTGAAAGTATAGTTTTATCTGGTTTTACAGAATATTCTCCAAGGATTAATAAATTATTAAAAAAGATTTTATCTAAAAACACAAAATTGTATCTAATGTCTAATGAGGTTAGCAAATCATCATCTAATAGATACTTAAAATGTAATAACATAATAGAAGAATGGAGATCAGCAGCAATATGGATGGCTGATTCTTTTATAAAAAATCCATCAGGAAGGTATGCTATAGTTTCTGCCCAGATAGATAAGCATGCAGAAATAGCTTATCGTACGCTAGGTCACATATTGCGATATTACAGAAAAGAGTTTTCCATAACTTTTAGTATTTCGTATGAAAAATCTGCAATACAGGTCCCTATAATACATTCTGCTTTTTTGTGGCTGGATATTTTAGTTTGTTTATCAGTCGATAGTAAATGTAATATTAAAAATCTTGGAGAGACTCTTCTGTCAAGCTATTCTTTCATGGGAAATAGATTGTTTGAGCCTTTTTCTATTTTAGAAATAAAACTAAGAGATAAAATTGGGACATGTATTGATATCATAGAGATATCAGAATTATTAAAGGATTGTAATCTAGGTATAGATTTTCTTACTGCTTTATCTATATGGCCAAAAGGAGATAGTCTTCTAATGATCAGCAGATGGATTAAAATAATAAGGAAATCACTTTTCTTTATATGTTTTTCTAGATATGTATTTTCAGATGAGGCTGTAAACAGAGCATTAGAATTATTTGATAGTTTACTAAATGAATTTAACGTATTTTCAGGATTTTTCGGCAATATTTCAGCAGATAGGGTTATAAGTTTATTTAAGAGCTTTGTAGAATTCAATAGATTTTATCAATATGAAAATAGTCATAAGAATATAGAGGTGTTAGATTTGCTGGAGGTAGGATCAAGAAGTTGGGATGCTATTTGGATAATTGGTTTTAATGATGGAGTTTTACCAGGTTTAGTTTATTCAAATCCATTTTTGCCAAAAGATATTGCTCACAAGTTTCCTATTCCGCATTCTAGTCGTGAATATGAATACGATTGGTCTTACTCTATATATAAATCTGTTAATAAATGCGCTAAGGAATTTATTGTTAGTTACTCTAGCAATGAGAATGGAGTGGTTATGGAGCCTTCTCCATTCATTGATGATAGCTATCAAGAGCTTAATATTATGGATTATCGTTCATTAGAGGAAAAAGTTCCTATGGAATATATTAATGACTC
Source organism: Candidatus Kinetoplastibacterium blastocrithidii (ex Strigomonas culicis) (assembly GCF_000319245.1). Taxonomy (NCBI): domain Bacteria; kingdom Pseudomonadati; phylum Pseudomonadota; class Betaproteobacteria; genus Candidatus Kinetoplastidibacterium; species Candidatus Kinetoplastidibacterium blastocrithidiae. The sequence goes on from NC_019814.1 coordinate 319,393, forward strand.
AAAAGGACCAAGGTTGCTTCCATCTGAATCTGTTATTAATGGGGCTAATGTATTAGAACTACAGTCCCGCAATCCACTATGGGCTTTTGCTAAGTATAGGTTGGGAATAAAAAGTTTAGAGCCATACTATAAAGACAAGAATACGTTGTATAAAAGAGGTAGGTTTTTGCATAGGGTGCTAGAATTATTTTGGCTTGACGTGCGTTGTTATAGCAAACTAATAGATTTGTCTGATGATGCTATAGAGTCATTATTGCTAAAATATATAGAGGATGCTTTATCTATCAATCTTTATTTTGATCAAGAGTTTATAAGGCAATTAGAGTCAGAAAGAGCTTTAAAATTGTTGATTAATTGGATTAATATAGAAAAAGGTAGATTGCCGTTCTTAGTCAATAATGTGGAAGATAATATTTCGTGGAAATATAAATCCTTGGTATTTAATATGCGTTTAGACAGAATAGACTTATTTAAAGATAAGGCAATAATAATAGATTATAAAACTGGACGTAATATACTTAATATTGACTTAGATTGGGATAATAGGCAAAGACCTATAAACTTACAGCTAGCTCTGTATCACATGGCTTTTTCACAGATAAATAGTGTTGATGTTCTTTCATTAGTAATAGTTTCATTAAGAGCTAATGGCATCTTAATGAGTGGCATTTCTAGTGAAGATTTTGGTTTGCCTGGTATCAGAGTTTGTAGTGACTTTGACAGCAAGATCCGAGATCTTTTCAGTAAAGTATTGATGCTAGCAGATGAGTATGCTGAAGGAGTGTCTACCAACTTTGTAGTTAAAGAAGATGACATAAAATTTTGCGATATTACTCCTTTTTTAAGAATAAACTTTAATAAATAGAAGTGTTTTCTATGCAAAGTTATAGTTATTTAGATGATAGTAGTTTGAGGGATAGGGCATTAAATCCAGGAGAGTCTTTTATTATCCAGGCTCCGGCAGGTTCCGGAAAAACCGAACTTTTGACTAATAGAATCTTGTCTTTACTATCTGTAGTATCAAGACCTGAAGAAATTTTAGCAATTACTTTTACAAAAAAAGCTATACTAGAGATGCGAACTCGAGTTATAAATAAACTAAAACTTGGGTTATGTGATATTCCGCCAAGTGATGTCGTTGATATAATCTCATGGAAACTATCAAGACTCGTGCTAGAAAGAGATTCTTTATTAGGATGGGATCTTTTAAAATATCCAGATAGAATAAATATCAAAACATTTGACTCATTATGTTTTGGCTTAGTATCTAGTTTACCTTTATTGTCGGAAATTTCTAGTATACCAAGTATAGCTAAAGACCCTATAAAATATTATAAGGCAGCAGCATATTCTACGTTAAATTTGGCAGGTGATTACCAATGTGTGCGTTCTCTGCTTTCTCATCTAGATATTGATATAAAATCAGCAATAGATTGCATAGTTTATATGCTAAGTAAACGCGACCAGTGGGCATCTATATTAAAATATGGTTTTAGTAGGGATTTGTTTCAGAAAGAATTGCATTCTGCTATAGAAAAGGATATGACACATTTATTGTCATTAATGCCAGCTAATTGGATGGAGGATTTAAAACAGCCTATAATAATGGCTTCTAGAATCTTATATGATGATAATAAGGATAGCATCCTAGAAAATCTTTTGAATTGGAATGGCTGCTTATCTCCAGGTATAAATAATTTAAAAAAAATAAAAGCATTAGCCTCAATTTTTCTTACCTCTCAGGATACATTGAGAAGCCCTAAAGGATTGAGTAAAAAAAATGGTTTCCCTCCTGGATCTCCCCATAAAAAAAAATTTTCAGAATGGTTAATGACTGTTAAAGATAGTCATGATTGGGTAGTTTATTTAGTAATGTTGCGTTATGCTCCGGATGATATTACAGAAAATCAGTGGAATGTTTTATCTGACCATTTAAATGTATTATTGTTGTCTGTCGCTAATCTCTCGTTGCAGTTTAGGCAACGAGGAGAGATAGACTTCATAGAAATTGCTCAAAGAGCAGTCGCCGTTTTAGGAAATGAAGACAATCCGAGCGATCTGCTTTTAAAAATTGATTATGCTATATCGCATATTTTAGTAGATGAGTTTCAAGATACTAGTCATATACATTTTGAGTTGTTAAAGGTCATTATGTCAGGTTGGCAGAATGATTGTGGTAAATCTGTTTTTATAGTAGGTGATCCTATGCAATCCATATATAGGTTTAGAGGATCTGATGTAGGTTTGTTTTTAAATGTCATAAAATATGGCATTGGTGAAATAAAGCCATTTTTTTTGAAATTAGTGAGTAATTTTCGCTCGCAGTCAAATTTAGTAAAGTGGACTAATGGTGTTTTCAGTAGTTTATTCCCTTATAGCAATGATGAAAATATTGGCGCTATTTCATATAGTCCTTCTGTGTCTGTTAAACCAATAATAGACGGTTCAGCTGTTACTTTCCATCCATTATTTATAAAAAATAAGATTGTAGATAATGAGTTAGAGGAATTATCTTTAAATGTTATTGGCCAGGTTCTAGAGAAATCCTCGTTAAGTAATCTAGAATCAACTGCAATGTTAGTGCAGTCAAGGAATAACTTAGGTAATATGATAAATATCCTATCTAAGAATAAGATACCATTTCGTGCTGTTGAAATAACATCATTATCAGAAAAAACAATAGTGTCTGATTTGATGCAAATAATAAGAGCTATAGTTCATCCTGGAGATAGATTAGCATGGCTTTCAGTATTGCGATCGCCTTTTTGTGGTTTGAAGCTAGAAACTCTTCATATGATATTTGGGTCTGATCATAAAACACCTGTCCCAGTTATTTTAAGGAAAATATTAGATTCTCATTGTTCTACCCCTAATGATCCTAATGGCAACGTAAGATTTTTTTTATCAGGCGAAGATAGTCAAGAATCGCTGTCTACATTAGAGTATAGACGTTTAGTTAATATAGCTCATGTTTTATTGCATAGTAATTACTCAGGCTCGTTCCCATTTTCATCTTGGATTCGATATTTATGGGATCTGCTTGGAGGATCTAGTGTCTATAGCGATCCAGATGCTGATAATGATGCGGAGAGTATCTTTTGTTTAATAGATGAAATTGCTTCTTATGGGAATATTGATATTGATGTTCTTGAAAACGAAATATCTAATTTACTGATCACGTCAGATAATACTAAGATAGGAGAGCCTTTTATAGAAATAATGACTATACACAAAGCCAAGGGCTTGCAGTTTGATAATGTTATTTTGTATGGGATACATAACTCATCTATTAGAAATTTAGAGTCAATTATGAGATTTGAAAGCCATTTCGGAAATGTTTTATTCGCTCCGATGAAATCTAAGGTTAATGATGATCATGATCCTATGATAAAATATATTCGGCATAGAGATAAAGTAAGAGACAGTTACGAGCTAGATAGGTTAATATACGTTGCTGTTACTAGAGCAAAAAAAAAGATACATATAATTTCACCTGTATTAATAAAGGATGATAAAGTTACTGCTCCTAATAAAGATAGTTTATTGAATAGGTTATGGAAACATTTATTAATTCCAGATATTAAATATGGCGCTGTCTATGAAAAAAATAAAAGCAATGATAATATAATTAGTAGAGTTCTATACAATGATATTATTCCTGATAAAAAAATAGTATTTAATTCTACATCAGAGCTTACATCTAGTTATTTTTTTGGTTCTGATTACAATCATAGTTATATTATAAATAGGTTAATACTAGATTGGCTTGCTCAGATAGGTAAAACAGGGATTGATAATTACTCTGAGGGGTTTTATAGGTATTTGCCAATAGTAAAAAAGCAATTGCTTAGAAAAAGTTTTTTTGGTGATAATATAGAAGAATCAGCTATTTTAATAGTGAATCTCATAGAAAATTTTTTAAAAGATGATATGGGGATGTGGATACTATCTCATAAAAAATCTTATAGAGATATAGCTTTTGTTGATGGCGAAGGTCTATTTTTTAGAGCTGATGTTATTTTAGAGCTTGAGAATAGATTGTTGTTAGTCGAGTATAATTTATCAATGGTTAGCAAGAATGAGAGTATAGAGGATTTTGTAAAAAGAATTGTATTTAGTTGTAGGGACAAATTAAGCAATTGTTGTGATGCGATTAGTTTGACCTATGGCAAGCCATCAACTGCTGCAGTATGTTTTCCTTTTTACTGTATTTTGGTATATATTTAACAAATATATTATTGACTTGATAATTAATATCTAGCATATAACACACATACTCTGATAGAATAAAGCAAGGCGAGCTGCCTCACATGAGAATGTGATAACCTGGTCAGATTGGGAACAAAGCAGCCATATTCATGAGTATTTCAGTGTTGAGGATTTGCTCGCCGGGCTTTATTTCTTTCTTATGTCTATAAGAAACTATTAAGTATTAGTTAACGTAAGTGTTTTATTTTAGTTGTTCTATTATATGAATTGTTTGGCCTTAGCTAGAAAATGGCGTCCTAGGAGATTTTGTGATGTTATAGGACAAGAACATGTTGTTCATACTTTAGTTAATTCTTTAGATACAGGACGTTTGCATCATGCATGGTTGTTCTCTGGCACCAGAGGTGTTGGTAAAACAACTATAGCTAGGATATTGGCAAAATCATTAAACTGTGAAAAAGGTGTTAGTTCTAAGCCATGTGGTATTTGTGTTTCCTGTAATGGTATTGATGATGGTAATTCAGTAGACTATTTAGAGATGGATGCTGCATCAAATCGTGGTGTAGAGGATATGTCTGTTTTGCTAGATCAAGTGAACTATTCCCCTGTTTTGGGAAGGTATAAAGTTTACCTCATAGATGAGGTTCATATGCTTACAGGGCATGCATTCAACTCAATGCTTAAAACCTTAGAAGATCCTCCTTATCATGTTAAGTTTATTTTGGCTACAACTGATCCTCAAAAAATACCTGTTACTATACTTTCTCGTTGCATGCATTTCAGTTTAAGATCGATGTCTACAAAAGTAATATCTGATTTGCTAGAGAAAATATTAACTAAGGAATCAGTTCATTATGATAATTCTGCTGTTTCAATAATTTCTAGATTTGCTAGAGGCTCGATGAGGGATGCTCTATCTTTAACAGATCAAGTTGTCTCTTATAGCGGTGGACACATTACAGATAGGGCTTTAATATCTATATTGGGGCTAGTTGATAAAGATCATCTAGTTAGAATATTTAAGTCTGTAATAACTCATGATTCTTCAGAAATAATAAAAATAGCCAATGACATAGAATTTTCAGGTTTATCGTATGAAAATGTTTTATCTGAATTTGCTCTTATGTTATCCCATTTAATAATAATAAAGGAAGTCCCTTCATTAGATGATGATAGTCGTTTTTCTGACATGTCGCAAATTAAAGAAATAGCTAGCAATATTTCTATTGATTTAATATCGCTATTGTACTCGGTAATTTTAAATAGTATTTCTGAATTAGAAAAGTCTCCGGATAGCTACTCTGGGTTTGTAATTATTTTATTTAGATTGATCTCAATTATTAGTAGTTCTGACATAAATATAGATACTTCTGATATATATGAAGATAATGGCCATGATATAAAAAAAGATAGCTATTATCATGAGAATTCGGCTATAGGTAATAGCGTTGATTCACATAGCTCTGATAATTTAAATATGCCAAGCCTTGAAGAGGGTAGCTGCCGCACAAATGATACAGATAAAAAATTATTATTAAAGCCATTTGATAGTGATAGCCTGAATTCTATTAAATTGCTAGAAAGCATATCAATTCACACTTGGGTTGATTTGGTTAATAAATTGCCGTTATCTGGGCTTGCTGGAGAATTGGCTCGTCATAGTGAGTGGATTAATTTTGATGGAAGTTCAGTCTTTATTAGAGTTTCCTCAAAAGCTTTATTTGGACACGTGACACGTACACGACTTAAAACTATATTATGTGAATATTTTGGTATTGTTGTTGATCTGGTTGTTATTTTAGATATCACTGGAGATAAGACAGCACATGCTATTTCTAAGATGGAATATGAGTCTAAAAGATCCAAATTAAAGTTAATTGTTAATAATAATAAGTTTATTAGAAGTGTTATTAGTATTTTTGATGGCATGATTATGGAAGATACTATATGTTCTATAAGTTACTAGTTTCTATAATTCAATAAGGTATTTATTTTTTATGAAGAATCAAATTGCTGGTTTAATGCGTCAAGCGCAGCAAGTGCAGGAAAATATGAAGAAAATACAAGAAACATTGGCAGATATCCAAATAGAAGGATCTTCTGGTGGTGGTCTAGTAAGTGTTATTGTGACTTGTCGTCACGATGTCAAGAGTATCAAAATAGATGAAAGTTTATTATCTGATGATAAGGATATGTTGGAAGATTTAGTTGTTGCTGCTCTCAATGATGCATTAAGGAAAGTAGATGTTGTTTCTAAGGAAAAAGTTTCAAATGCAACATCAGGGTTTCCTCTGCCTGATGGAATGAAATTTCCTTTTTAAATTTATTTTAAAATGGACAAAAATTATCATTTTGAGCCAGAGTTGCTAATTGATTTGATAAACTCATTAAAACGCTTACCTGGTATAGGTGTTAGGTCTGCGCGCAGAATTGCATATTATTTGTTACAGCACGATTTAAAAAGCGCTAGCCGTTTAAGTAGCTCTTTGGCTAAGGCGGTGGAAAATTTGCGCAATTGTAAAGGCTGTAATGGATTTACCGATCATGATTTATGTTACATATGCTCAAATAATCTTCGCGACAATAAATTACTATGTATAGTTGAGAGTCCTACAGATCAGAATTCTTTGGAACTAAGTCATGGATACAAGGGTTTATATTATATTATAATGGGTAGAGTTTCTCCTTTAAACGGTATAGGTCCGAGAGAGTTAAGTTTTCAGCGCATTTTAGACAGAGCAACAGATGGAATTGTTGAAGAGGTAATTATAGCAACAAGCTTTACTGCTGAGGGTGAAACTACTGCTCAATTCTTAGTAAGCATGCTTTCTGAGCATAATATAAAAACTACTAGATTAGCTAGAGGGGTGCCAGCTGGAAGCGAGTTAGAGTATATAGATGCTGGCACAATAGCCTGGGCTCTTGTTGATAGAAGAGAAGTTGTATAAATCTTTATATAGTAACAAAACAAGGCGCCATTGCATTTTAGCATTGCCATGCTTGTTTTGTTATTTAATTTCATTAGACTATTTTTTTTATTATTTGATCTAGTTTCATTGAATCTAAAACGAATAAACGTATTCCTTCTGATAATTTATCGCTAGCCATAGCATCATCATTTAACATGTATCTGAATTCATGTTCTGATAATTCGTTTATATATCTATGCTCTGTGCTTTTAGCTTTTTCTATTGTTAAATTAACTGGGATATGACCTTCTTGTTCGTTTAGTAATTTTAAAAGTTCTGGGCTAATTGTAAGTAGATCACAACCAGATAAAGATGTTATCTGTCCTATGTTTCTGAAACTTGCACCCATGATCTCTGTTTTTATATCATTTGATTTGTAGTAATTATAAATACTAGTGACTGACATTACACCAGGATCATTTTTATTTGATTTTTCTGATTCTTTCCAATTAATATCATTCTTTTTATGCCAATCGTAAATTCTTCCGACAAATGGAGAGATCAAGGTGACGTTAGCCTGTGCGCAAGCTATTGCTTGTGCCATAGAAAACAGTAGAGTCAAATTACAGTGAATTCCTTCTAATTCTAGTATCTTTGCTGCTTGAATCCCCTCCCAGGTTGAAGCGATCTTTATTAAAATTCTCTCCCTCGTTATTCCTGATGATTCATATAGGCTGATTAAGAATCTTGCTTTCTCTATTGTTGCTACTGTATTAAAAGATAGTCGAGCATCAACTTCAGTGGAAACTCTACCTGGTACGATTTTTAGTATTTCTTTTCCAAAAGCAACAGTTATAAGATCAGGTATTATTGATGCATTTCTATTTTTATTTTCTTCTATTGTTTTTTTTAAAATATGTTTATATTCTTCTTTTTGAGCTGCTTTTAATATCAAGGAAGGGTTTGTTGTTGCTTCCTTAGGTTTTAATGATTTTATATTTTCAAAGTCTCCAGAGTCTGCGACTATAATAGTGTTTTTCTGTAATGAATTAAGATAAGTGCTCATAATTTTATCGATAAATAATGGTGTTTATGTAAAAAATATAATAATATAGCGATGTAAAAGTATTTTAAAGCCCTGTACATGTGTTTTTAATGTACAGCAGTAATAGTTTATTGTCGATACTAAAAAATAACAGGACTTATCGTGCTGTCTCAAATTTTTCAAAATACAAAAAAATTATCTCCAGCAGTGTTAGCTCTATCTTGTGGCCAGGTGTTTAAAGGCAGGTCTATAGGAGCTCAGGGCTATGCTGTTGCTGAAATAGTGTTTAATACATCAATGACCGGGTATCAGGAGATTATGACTGATGCTAGTTATAGCGGTCAGATAGTTACTCTTACCTATCCTCATATAGGGAATACTGGTGTTAATGATGAGGATATAGAGTCCAATCATGTCAGTGTTTCAGGGTTAGTTATTCGCAATTGTACCGACCGGATGTCTAATTTTAGAGCTATTCAATCGCTTCCTGAGTATTTAATTAAGAATGGAATAGTGGCTATTTCTGATATTGACACAAGAAGGCTTACTAGAATTATCAGAGAAAATGGTTCTCAAGGTGCCTGTATATTAGTTGGTGAGGATGAAGATCGTGCCTTAGAATTGGCTAGAGGATTTTCTGGAATGTCAGGGAAGGATTTAGCCAAAGATATATCTACAGATATATCTTTGGCTTGGAATGAGGGGTCATGGATCTTAGGCGAAGGTTTTTCCAAAGGGTCCGCCTCAAAGTTTCATGTTGTCGCATATGATTTTGGAATAAAGACTAATATATTACGTTTATTAGTAGATAGAGGATGCCGTGTAACAATAGTTCCAGCAAAAACTTCTGCTATTGATGTCATGAAATTAAATCCTGATGGCGTTTTTCTCTCCAATGGTCCAGGAGACCCTGAGCCTTGTACATATGCCGTTGATGCAGCTAAGTTTTTTATGGAAAAGAAAATTCCGTTATTTGGAATATGCTTAGGTCATCAAATAATGGGATTGGCGGTAGGAGCTAAGACTATTAAAATGAAAACAGGGCATCACGGAGCTAATCACCCTGTTCAGGATTTACAAAGTAAGCGAGTTTTTATAACTAGCCAAAATCATGGTTTTGCAGTTGACCCAACGACGTTGCCTAATAATGCCTATGTTACTCATATATCTTTATTCGATGGTTCATTGCAGGGCTTTGCTATGTTAGATCGTCCAGCTTTTTGTTTTCAGGGGCATCCTGAAGCTAGTCCTGGACCAGTAGATATTGCTATTTTGTTTGATAAGTTTATTAGCCTTATGGGCGCAGGAAAATAAAGGTTGCATAATGCCAAAGCGTACAGACCTAAAAAGTATTCTAATTATCGGGGCAGGTCCTATCATTATAGGTCAGGCTTGTGAGTTTGATTATTCTGGAGCACAAGCTTGTAAGGCTCTTAAATCTGAGGGATACCGTACTATTTTAGTTAATAGTAATCCTGCTACGATAATGACAGATCCAGAGACTGCTGATGTTACTTATATTGAGCCAGTAATTTGGCAAGCAGTTGAAAAAATTATTGAAAAAGAAAAACCAGATGCAATATTGCCAACCATGGGAGGTCAAACTGCATTAAACTGCGCTTTAGATTTAGTTCGTCATGGTGTTTTGGATAAGCATAATGTTCAGCTTATTGGGGCAAACGCTCATGCTATTGAGAAAGCAGAAGATCGTCAAAAATTCAAACAAGCCATGAATGATATAGGTCTTGAATCAGCTAGATCTGGTCTAGCCCATAGTATGGAAGAGGCATGGAGTGTTCAGAAAGATATTGCTGCTTCTAACGACTCTTTTGGTTTTCCTGTTGTCATTCGTCCTAGTTTTACTATGGGAGGATCGGGTGGTGGTATTGCATATAACTCTGATGAGTTTGAGGATATATGCAAACGTGGATTGGAGGCTTCTCCTACTAGTGAATTATTAATTGAGGAATCATTATTAGGCTGGAAAGAGTTTGAAATGGAAGTTATTCGTGATAAAGCGGATAATTGTATAATAGTATGCTCTATAGAGAACTTAGATCCCATGGGAGTACACACAGGAGACTCAATTACTGTGGCTCCCGCACAGACATTAACAGATAAAGAATATCAGATAATGCGTAGTGCTTCTATTGCGGTGTTACGTGAGATAGGTGTTGATACTGGTGGATCTAATGTTCAGTTTGCTGTAAATCCTAATAACGGCAGAATGGTTGTTATTGAAATGAACCCACGTGTTTCTAGATCATCAGCGCTTGCTTCTAAGGCTACTGGCTTCCCTATTGCTAAAGTTGCTGCATTACTTGCTGTTGGATTTACGCTTGATGAATTAAAAAATGATATTACTGGAAAATTAACCCCAGCGTCATTTGAACCGTCTATTGATTATGTTGTAACCAAAGTTCCTCGTTTTGCTTTTGAGAAATTTCCAACAGCTGATTCTCGATTGACAACTCAAATGAAATCTGTTGGTGAGGTTATGGCAATAGGCAGGACATTTCAAGAGTCATTTCAAAAAGCCTTGCGTGGACTAGAAGTTGGTGTTGATGGATTAAATCAGAAGACCATAGATAGGGAAACCTTAGAAGTAGAGCTTGGCGCTCCTGGACCAGAAAGGATATGGTATGTTGGAGATGCTTTTGCTAAAAAATTTACTATTGAGGAAGTTTATGCTCTAACAAAAATAGACGTTTGGTTTTTGTCTCAAATAAAAGAAATAGTTGATATCGAACTAGCTCTTGAGAAAAAAACCTTGTCGGATATTGATTATGATACTCTATTAGAGTTAAAGCGTCATGGTTTCTCAGATGCTCGTTTGGCTTTTTTGCTAGATTCTTCAGAGTTAGAGGTTCGTAAACTACGTCATAGTTTCAATATCAGACCTGTTTATAAACGTGTTGATACTTGCGCTGCGGAATTTCATACAAATACAGCTTATATGTATTCAACATATGAGGAAGAGTGTGAGTCTAATCCTTCTAATAAAAAGAAAATCATCATACTTGGTGGCGGTCCTAATAGGATAGGTCAAGGTATAGAATTTGATTATTGTTGTGTCCACGCTTCTTTGGCTCTTAGAGAACATGGATATGAAACTATCATGGTTAATTGTAATCCAGAAACTGTTTCTACCGATTATGACACATCAGACAGACTATATTTTGAGCCATTGACTCTAGAAGATGTATTGGAGATTGTTTATAAAGAGAAGCCTATAGGTACGATTGTGCAGTATGGTGGGCAAACCCCATTGAAGCTGGCGCGTGCATTGGAGGCAAACGGAGTTCCAATAATAGGTACTAGCCCTGAGAGTATAGATATAGCAGAAGATCGTGAACGTTTCCAAAAATTGTTAGCAAAAATAGGTTTACGCCAACCTTCTAATCGTACAGCTCGTACAGAAGTAGAGGCTTTAGCATTGGCTTCTGAAATCGGTTACCCATTAGTGGTTAGGCCTAGTTATGTGCTTGGTGGTAGAGCTATGGAGATAGTTCATGAACAAAAAGATCTTGAAAGATATATGAGAGAGGCTGTAAAAGTTAGTAATGACTCTCCAGTCTTACTAGATAGTTTTCTTAATAACGCCACTGAGGTTGATGTAGATTGTTTGTCTGATGGAGAAGATGTTTTTGTTGGTGGGGTTATGGAACATATAGAGCAGGCTGGAGTCCATTCTGGTGATTCTGCTTGTAGTATCCCTCCTTATTCACTTTCTTCAGATATAGTTGATGAGATAAAACGTCAGACTAGATTAATTGCTAGGTCTTTAAACGTTAAAGGACTTATGAATACCCAATTTGCAGTTCAAGATGGGGATATCTATGTATTGGAGGTTAATCCTAGGGCTTCTCGTACTATTCCTTATGTATCAAAAGCAACTGGATTGCAATTGGCTAAGGTAGCAGCGTTGGTTATGTCTGGCATAAGCCTATCATCTCAAAATATTTCTGAAGAATCTAAATCGTCTTATTTCTCTGTTAAAGAGGCTGTTTTCCCTTTTTCTAAATTTCCTGGAGTAGATACTATACTTGGCCCAGAAATGAAATCTACCGGTGAGGTTATGGGTATTGGCAAAACTTTTGCTGAGGCTTTTGTTAAAGCTCAGCTTGGTGCTGGTGTTCGTTTGCCTGAAACTGGAACAGTTTTTATTAGCGTAAAGGACCAAGATAAATTATTAGCGATAGATGTAGCAAAAGGATTACAATCATTAGGTTTTCATCTTGTTGCTACCAAGGGGACCGCTGCTAAACTTATGTCTGCAGGAGTTAAGGTAAGGGAGGTAAATAAAGTTAATGAAGGGCGTCCTAACATAGTTGACATGATACGTAATGGTGAAATAGCTTTGGTTGTTAACACAGTGGAAGAAAGGCGTAATGCGATAGTAGATTCTAAAACTATTAGGGTACAGTCATTGGCCAATCATGTAGTATGTTTTACTACTATAGCAGGCGCTAGAGCTGCTGTTGATGGGATGCAATATTTACGTAATGAAGAGGGGTTGAAAGTCTATTCACTGCAGGGCATACATTCTTCTTTATGTAAGTAGATATTTATTAATGGTATTTTCTGATATAGTAGCCGAATTTTTATTTTTCAAGCTTGCAATTATTTTCTAGATTATAGATAATTATGGGCTGCTATGCCCCGACTCATAAAGTCGGGGTTTTGTTTTATAAAAATTTGTAAATTAATAAATAGTTATTTAGTTGTAACAATCTAGGAGAAAAAATATGTCTTCTATTCCCCTAACCGTTAAAGGGGCAGAGCTTTTAACTAAGGAATTGTATCATTTGAAAACTGTAGAGCGCCCTAACATAATAGAGGCTATCTCAGAGGCTCGTTCCCATGGCGACTTGTCAGAAAATGCTGAATATGATGCTGCTCGTGAGAAACAAGGATTCATTGAAAATAGGATATCTAAAATTGAAAATATTTTATTTAATGCTCAGATAATAGATCCGCTATCTGTAGATAATGATGGTCGTATAGTATTCGGAGCTACAGTCAAGCTGGAAGATTTAAACTCAGGAGCCCAGCTTTCTTATCAGATTGTTGGCGATATGGAGGCAGATATAAAATCTGGACTAATATCTATTTCTAGCCCAATGGCAAGGGCTATGATAGGTAAGGAAGAAGGTGATATTATTGAGGTGAAAGCTCCTTCCGGTAATTATGGATATGAGATTATAAATGTATCTTATATTTAATTATGCAGACATGATAAAATCTCTAACCAAGGATGCTTTCTATTGTTTTATATTCTTGGTTAGAGTATGTTTTGTTTTATATGTTTTTTCTGTATAGAACTGCGATCTTTCCTATAATTTTAATTAACGTGCAACTAAGATCGTTGCAAATTTTATAGACTATTTCTTCTCTTTCTTTTTTCTCGTTTTTGTTTATTTTTATTTTTATTAATTCATGTGTGTTTAATGCAACATCAATCTCCTTGTGAACAGGAAAAGTAAAGCCTTTGTGACTAATTATGACAATAGGTTTTAATTTATGGGAGTCGGCTTTTAATTTGTTTTGTTTTTGGTTTCTTGATTCTACGGTATACATATTTAAAATTTTACGAAATAATGTCTAGTTATAAATCTTCAAAAAAATGGATAAATCAACATATAAACGATCCATATGTCAAGTTAGCACAACAAAGGGGCTATCGTTCTAGAGCAGCATTTAAATTGATAGAACTATTAGAGACAGAAAATCTATCTTTCCGTAATGGAGCAAGAGTGATAGATTTAGGATCTTCTCCTGGTAGTTGGTCTCAAGTCATGTATGAACAGTTAAGCAAATCCAATATGGTTTCAAATAGTCGTATAATAGCACTAGACCTTTTGCCAATGGATCCAATCCCAGGTGTAGAGTTTATACAAGGTGATTTTCGCGATCAAGATATTATTGATAAGTTAGAAAAAACATTATCAAATCAGTTAGTTGATATTGTAATTTCTGATATGGCCCCCAACCTATCAGGTATAAGAGAAGTTGATTCTGTGCGTATATGCCATGTCTGTGAGCTTGTCCTTGATTTCGCTGTTAAGCACCTTAAGAGAAGTGGTGTCATCATAATCAAATCTTTTCATGGAAGTGGTTTTTCACAGATCGTTTATCTGTATAAGAAATTCTTTAAAAGAGTTCTAGAATGTAAACCTAAGTCTTCAAGATATAAATCATCAGAGACATTTCTGATAGCGCGTAATTTGAAGTAGACTTATTTTTAAGATTCATGAATTGTGTTTAAATTATAATTTAATGTAATAAAATGTACATATTGTTGGTTTTTTTATCTTTAAAAAGTAGGGCTGATTCTATTTTAGAGTCTAGAATTGGAAATTAATAATTTTTTTGGGCTATATCAGTTTGTATAGTCTTGATGAAAATTGAAGGCGGGAGCTCGGCTTTGGATAGTTCTTTTTCAAAAGTTGCTGTTTGGGTAGGAATTGCCCTAGCGCTTTTTAGCATATTTAAACATTTTGATGGAAATAGTAAATTTCAAGATCATTATACATATACACAATTTATGGATGATGTCAGAGATGGTCATATTAAGAGAGTAGAGGTTCAAGGTGATGTTTTAAGGGTTTTATCTGATAATAATCGTTTTTATTCATTAACATCCCCTGGTGATTTGTGGATGGTTTCTGATTTGCTCAAACATGGTGTTCAGGTTATAGGAAAACCAAGAGAAGAGCCTTCATTTTTAGCTAGTGTTTTTATTTCATGGTTCCCTATGCTTCTTTTAATAGGAGTTTGGGTTTTCTTCATGAGGCAAATGCAAGGTGGAGGACGAGGAGGAGCATTTAGTTTTGGAAAATCAAGAGCCAAGATGTTGGAAGATCCTGAAAACAAGACAACATTTGCAGATGTTGCTGGATGTGATGAAGCCAAAGAGGATGTCCAAGAACTGGTAGATTTTTTAAAGGAGCCATCAAGGTTTCAGAAACTTGGTGGACGTATACCTAGAGGTGTTTTAATGATAGGATCACCGGGAACAGGAAAAACTTTGCTGGCTAGAGCAGTTGCAGGTGAGGCTAATGTTCCTTTCTTTAGTATCTCTGGTTCTGATTTTGTTGAAATGTTTGTTGGAGTTGGCGCTTCTCGTGTAAGGGATATGTTTGATAATGCAAAAAAACATTCGCCATGTATTATTTTTATAGATGAGATTGATGCTGTTGGTCGTCAGCGAGGAGCAGGTGTTGGAGGTGGTAATGACGAGCGTGAACAAACATTAAATCAAATGTTGGTTGAAATGGATGGGTTTGAGGCTGGACAAGGTGTTGTCGTAATAGCCGCCACAAACAGACCAGATATACTTGATCCTGCTTTGTTGCGTCCAGGGCGTTTTGATCGACAGGTTGTAGTTTCCTTGCCTGATATAAAAGGTCGTGAGCAGATACTTAATGTGCATATGCGCAAAGTGCCATTATCAGATAATGTTAGCTCAAATATATTGGCTAGAGGAACTCCTGGCTTTTCTGGAGCGGATCTTGCTAATTTAGTAAATGAGTCGGCTTTATTTGCAGCTAGACGTAATGCTCGTGTTGTTGATATGTCTGATTTTGAGAAAGCTAAAGATAAATTAGTTATGGGGGCTGAGAGGCGTTCAGTAGTTATGCCAGAAGAAGAGAGACGTAATACTGCATATCATGAGTCTGGACATGCTGTTGTAGCAAAAATGTTACCTAAAACGGATCCAGTTCATAAAGTCACAATAGTGCCTCGTGGAATGGCTCTTGGAGTAACTATGCAATTGCCAGAAAAAGATAGATATAGTATGGATAGAGAGAGGCTGTTGAATATGATAGCAGTCCTTTTTGGAGGCAGGATTGCAGAAGAGGTGTTTATGGGTCAGATGACTACTGGAGCTTCCAATGATTTTGAAAGAGCCACTAATATTGCTAGAGATATAGTAACTAGATATGGCATGACAAAAGAACTTGGTCCTATGGTTTATGCTGAAAATGAAAATGAAGTATTCTTAGGTAGGAGTGTTACTAAAACAGTGCATATGTCTGAAGCAACTATGCAAAAAGTTGATTCTGAAATAAGACGAATTATTGACGAGCAATATTCTATTGCTCGTAATATTATAGAATCTAACAAAGATATTATAGAAAATATGGCTGAAAGTTTATTAGAGCATGAGACTATTGATTATAATCAGATAGAAAATATAGTTTCTAGAAATTTTTTAAAAAAAGATATTGATAGAAATATAGTGAGCGAATAATTACTTATGGATAAAAAATTTCAATGTGGTCGATTTGAATTTTCCTTAGATCGACCAATTGTTATGGGAATAATTAATGTGACACCAGATTCATTTTCAGATGGCGGTGATTATTATTCAATTGATTCCGCTATAGAACGTGCACATAATATGATTAATGAAGGGGTGGATATATTAGATATAGGAGGAGAGTCCAGTCGTCCTGGTTCTGACAGGATATCTTCTTCTGAGGAATTAAAGCGATTGCTTCCTGTGATAGAATCATTGAAAGACTGTGGCGTTCCATTATCTATAGATACTTATAAACCAGATATCATGAAGCATGCAATTGATATGAATGTAGATATGATAAATGACATTTGTGGTTTTACTAGAGCAGGAGCTTTGGAGGTTGTGGCGCCATCAAATTGTGGATTATGTGTCATGTACATGAATGGTGACATTAGTAATATGCACGATTGTTTTCCTAAAATGGATGTTGTAGAAGAGTCTAAGATTTTCTTTACAAAACAATTGAACAATTTGTTGACGTGTAGCCCTAGCATTAAGAATAGGGTTGTATTGGATCCTGGTTTAGGTTTTGGTAAAACAATAGAGCAAAATTATTATATGATAAACCATCTTGAAGAATTGAGAGTTTTTTCTTGTCCTTTGATGGTTGGGGTTTCCAGGAAGTCTATGATTGGCAAGATAGTTGATCGGTCAGTAACGGATCGTCTATGTTCTAGTGTTTCTTGTGCCTTAATTTCAGTTATGTATGGAGCAAATATAGTTAGAGTTCATGATGTGGCAGAGACTGTAGATTCTTTAAAAATTCTTAGTGCTATAAAGCAAGGTATTTTTCTATGAAACAATATAGAAAATATTTTGGCACAGATGGAATTCGCGGGATAGTCGGTAGTTGTAATATGAATCATGATTTTGTTTTCAGAGTGGGGTATGCCGCTGGTATTTTTTTCTCTGAAAAGATAAATAAAAACAAAGAATGTTTTGTTGTTACAGGAATGGATACAAGATCTTCTAGTCCTATGATATCTTCAGCTATTAAAGCTGGGCTTCTTGCAGCAGGGGTTAATATATTTGATGTTAGTTTAGATGCTATTCCTACTCCTGCTATAGCATATCTAGTTAAATATTTTAATGCTGATGCTGGTATAGTAGTTAGTGCTTCTCATAATCCTTATAATTATAACGGCATAAAATTCTTTTCTTCTTTAGGGACAAAGTTATCAGAAGAAGATGAATCAAACATAGAATTGTATATAGAAAAGCCGGCTCTTTACGCAAATAGAGAAAAATTTGGAAAGATAAGTCTTATTTCTAATGCAGAGGATCTTTATCTAAAGTTTTGTAAAAGCGCCTTTTTAAATAATGTTGATCTTTATGGATTCAAGATAGTTATAGATTCTGCCAACGGTGCAGCTTATAGGATAGCTCCTTCTCTTTTTAGAGATTTAGGGGCTAAAGTTTTTTCTATGGGATCTGAGCCTGATGGTATTAATATTAATGATAAATCTGGATCTTCTTTTTCTGAATTATTAGTAAAGGAGGTTAGAAGAACCAAATCACATTTAGGAATAGCCTTTGATGGTGATGCTGATCGTGTACAAATGGTTGATCATAATGGCCATGTTTTTAATGGTGATGAGTTGTTATATATGATCATTATAGACAGGATGAGATCATGTAAGGTGGAAGGGGTAGTAGGAACTCACATGACAAATTATGGCTTCGAGTTAGCCATGAGCAGACTGGGGGTTAAATTTGATCGAGCTAATGTTGGCGATAGATCTGTATATGAGAAAATGTGTAGAAGAGGCTGGATATACGGTGGAGAGAGCTCAGGCCACTTGTTATGTTTAGACCGTCATACAACAGGTGACGGTATTATCGCTGCTCTGCAGGTTTTATCGGCCATGGTCAATTGCAGAACAAAAAAACTGTCAGATTTATTGAAAGATGTGTATATGTACCCCCAGATTATTACTAATATCGATTGGGATCTAAGCCAAGATTGGCGTGATTGTAGTAGTTTGGTAGATTCCTATAATAGGGCTAAGGATCTATTAGTTGGTAATGGAAGAGTATTAATTAGAAAATCAGGGACAGAGCCGGTTCTAAGAATAATGGTTGAGGCTAAAAGTATTGATATTGCCAAAGAATGTAGTTGGGATATAGTGTCTAGTATTCATATTTAAAAAAAACATTCGTTTCTATTTTGTTTTTTGTGGTTTGTCGCTTGCCATTTTTTTGGTTAAATATTATAAAAATATTGACTATAATTGTTTGTACATGAATAGAAAACACATTAACGTAACATCTCCATTGCTTGATCGCGAGTTGTCTTTCTTAAGATTCAATGAGCGTGTTCTGTGTCTTGCAGAAGATCAAAAGATTCCTTTGTTAGAGAGACTAAAGTATATATGTATAGTTAGTTTAAACATTGATGAGTTTTTTGAGATACGTGTGTCAGACTTCAAGGATCATTATAGCAGTGTATATTCTAGAAGTTTTCAGAAATTGTATTTGGAAATGTGCTCAATAGTTCAAAGGCGGTATGTTTTGCTTTATAAAATTTTATTGCCTGAACTAGAGTCTATTGATGTAAGAGTTATAGAAATATGCAACTTAAATAAAGAACAATTAGAGTGGGCAAAAGATTTATTTGTAAAAGATATAAAAAAATTTCTTTCTCCTATTTTGTTAAATAATGATTGTCCATTTCCTAGGGTATCAAATAAATGTCTTGTTGTTATAGCCAATCTAGCGGGAATAGATTCATTATCTAATGAGCATAAAGCTTTAATACAAGTGCCCTCAGTTTTGCCGAAATTAATAAAAATACCGAGTCTTTTATCTGATCATAAATATAGCTATGTGTTATTAGATTCTTTATTAATCGAATTTGTTGAAGATTTATTCCCATCATTTAAGTTATGCGAATGTAATCAATTCAGAATTACACGGAATAGCAATTTCCTTTTAAATGATAATGTTGTTGATTTAAGACAATATGTGCAGGGAAGCCTATTAAGGCGTGATTTTGGATCGCCTGTTAGATTGGAAATTGATTCTTATGCCACATCAAAACTAGAATTATTCTTACAGAAAAAATTTTCTATAAGTAGATACGACACTTATAGAATTCAAGGAGTTTTAGATTTATCTGCATTTATCTACATTTATAATAGTGTAGAGCTGCCTTATTTGAAATTTTCGGCATACAAACCATCATTTCCAAAGAATTTTAGTTGCCAAAATCCAACATCATCGACTTTCTTTAGTTATTTAATGTCTACGGATATTCTTTTGCACCATCCTTATCAATCATTTCGACTGGTAATTGATTTCCTAATGGCTGCTGCAATTGATCCAAATGTTATTGCTATAAAACAAACAGTTTATCGCACTGGAGACGATTCAGAGCTCATGAAGATATTATTAATAGCTGCAAAAATGGGCAAAAAAGTAACTGTTGTATTAGAACTAATGGCTCGTTTTGATGAGCAGACAAACATAAACTGGTCTTCAAAACTAGAAAAAGTTGGTGCTCGTGTTATGTATGGGGTTTTGCCATATAAAACCCATGCGAAAATGACACTTATTTTGCGTCATGAGCAAGGTGGTATTAAAAAATATGTACATTTAAGTACTGGTAACTATCATCAATGTACTGCTGACTATTACACTGATTTTGGGTTGCTAACATCAGAGCCGAAGTTATGCGAAGATATAGATGAATTGTTCCTACAGCTAACAGGATCAGGCACATCTAATTCTATGAATGTTCTTCTATACTCCCCTTTCACACTATATGATAACTTGGTATCCATGATAAGGGAAGAGTCAGTATCTGCTCGTAATGGTAAAAAGTCTGTGATTATGGCAAAAATGAATGCTCTCGTAGATCCTAGTATCATTAATGAGTTATATAAGGCTAGCCATTATGGAGTTAAGATTTATTTGATTGTTAGAGGTGTTTGTGCATTAAGGTCTGGAATAGAAAATCTATCTGAAAATATAGTAGTTAGGTCTATAGTTGGTAGATTCTTAGAGCATTCTAGAGCTTTCTATTTTTATTCTAATGGTGAAGAGAAAGTTTATCTATCCTCTGCTGACTGGATGGGGCGTAATTTTTTTAGAAGAATTGAGATTGCTTTCCCAATAAAAAGCAAAGACATAAAGAAGCGAATTATTGAGGAAGCTTTCTTATTGCCTTTAATGGATAATCAGTTTTCTTGGGATAAAAGGGATTATAATTATATTAAAATTAGACCAAACTCAGCCGAAGAAATTTTTAGCGTTCAAAATTCTCTTATTAATAAATATGGGATTTAGCACAAATATAAATTATATACTAACAATAGTTATCATTAATATGATACAATTATAAAAATATGATCTTCGGGGTGTGGCGCAGCCTGGTAGCGCATCTGCTTTGGGAGCAGAGGGTCGTGAGTTCGAATCCCACCGCCCCGACCATTCTTCATGTCTTCATTTTTACTGCAGATCTCTTGATCTGGTGGCTTAAAAGCTTTTTGGCGCAGTTTTATATTAATTTTTATTAAAACAATTAATTAGAATATTTTTTTAGTTACAAATGTCTTTTAGTCGTTGTTTATTATATTTTATATTAATATTACATATTGAATGCGGCAGTAGCTCAGTAGGATAGAGCACGAGCCTTCTAAGCTCGGGGTCGGGGGTTCGAATCCCTCCTGCCGCGCCATTTGCTTATTATTTTTCTTATGTTTCCATAAAAATTAAAATGTGGTAACATCTCTCTTGCATATATAGTGGTGGCTGTAGCTCAGTTGGTAGAGTCCCGGATTGTGATTCCGGTTGTCGTGGGTTCGAGCCCCATCAGCCACCCCACTTTTATTATCATAACGGTAGTATTTATATTTTTCATTAGTAGTATTTCGGAGCTATAGCTATGGCATCTCCTGTGAGTTGTTCTTTTAGGGGCAGTATAGTTGCCCTGGTTACACCAATGTTTCCTGATGGTAGTTTTGATTATCAGGCTTATCGTTCTTTAATTGATTGGCATATCTCTGAAGGAACAAATGCCCTAGTAGTAGTAGGCACTACGGGCGAATCTCCGTCTGTTTCTTTGGAAGAACATGCTGATCTAATACGTGTTGCTGTTGAGCACTCTGATGGACGTATTCCAGTAATAGCTGGAGTTGGTGCTAATTCTACAAGTGAAGCCATATACCTAACAAAGCATGCTAAATCTGTTGGTGCGCATGCTGGTTTATCTGTAGTGCCTTATTATAATAAGCCTTCCCAAGAGGGTATATATCGCCATTTTAAATCTATTTCTGAATCTACAGATTTGCCTATCATTCTATATAATGTTCCAGGACGTACTGTCGCTGATATAAGTAATGATACAGTATTAAGGTTATCTGAAGTTCCTGGTATTGTCGGAATTAAGGATGCTACTGGCGATATTACTAGAGGAGTTCTTCTTATGAAGGATATTCCTCCTGGTTTTCAGGTTTTTAGTGGAGATGATCCGACAGCAGCGGCTCTTATTATGTTAGGAGCAAGCGGTAATATTTCTGTTACAGCTAATATAGCTCCTTGTCTAGTGCGTGATTTATGTGATGCGGCAATATCAGGCAATGTTTTAAAGGTTAGGGAATTAAATTTTAGATTATCTTTGTTAAATAAAGCTTTATTCATAGAGGCTAATCCTATACCGGTAAAATGGGCTCTTAGTAAATTAGGCAAGTCTCAGTTGGGATATAGGTTGCCGTTGGTAGAGATTCATGATAATAATAAAAAGATTGTTATTGAAGCAATGAAAGCCGCTGGTTTAATTTAATTAAATATAGGCCTTTATTTTCATTAAATGGAATAAATGGCCTGTTTTTATTTTTCTAATTTACCCACTATTTTTTTTATCTCATATAATTTATTTATTGCTTCAATAGGAGTTATGCTGTCTACATTAATTGATTTAATAGTTTCACAAACAGTTTCTATGATTTCATCATTGCGTTTTTCTATATTTTTAGCATAACAGGGTTTTACTTTTTGTTTATTGTGTATTTTCTCTATGGTGTTTAGTTTTTCTTTTGCTTCTTTTATAACGCTTATAGGTATTCCTGCTTTTCTCGCTACTTGTATTCCATAACTTTGATTAGCGGGTCCTTGCTTTACTTCGTGCAAGAAAATTATATCATTGTTAGATTCTATGGCGGCTAGGTGTACATTAATAGCATTTATTGATTCATGTGGTATTTGTGTTAATTCAAAGTAATGAGTGGCGAATAAGGTTAGTGATTGATTGAAATTAATAATTCTATCTGCGATAGACCATGCTAAGCACATTCCATCATGCGTTGATGTTCCTCTTCCTATTTCATCAATTAGCACTAAGCTCTTGTTAGTGCTAGCTGATAATATTGTAGCTGTTTCTATCATTTCTACCATAAATGTAGATTTGCCACCTGAAATATCATCTGATGCTCCAATTCTTGTAAAGATCCTATCTATTTTGCCAATTATTGCTTTTTTTGCTGGAACAAAAGAGCCTATTCTTGCTAATAATGTTATTAGTGCCACTTGTCGCATATAGGTAGACTTACCTCCCATATTAGGGCCTGTAATAATCATCATTCTTTTTTTATTGTTTAGGAGACAATCATTAGGGGTAAATATTCTAGTATTAACTTCAACTACAGGGTGTTTGCCTTGATCAATCATTATTTCTGGTTCTTCACTAATAATAGGTGATATCCATTTATGTATATATGAATGTTCTGCCAAGTTTAGTAGAACATCTATTTCAGATAATGATTTAGCACATAAAGATATTTCTTTTATTTTATTTATAAGATACTGTAACACGGTTTCATATAGAAATTTTTCACGAGCTAACGCTTTTTCTTTTGATGAAAGAATTTGTTCTTCCCATTGTTTTAATTCTGGTATTGTAAATCGCTCAGTATTTTTTAGCGTTTGTAGACGTCTGTAGTTACTGGGAACTTTAAATAGTTGACTTTTTGTTATTTCAATATAGAAACCAAATATTTTACTATAAGATATCCTTAAATTACTTACCCCTATATTTTCTTTCTCTTTTTCTTCTAGTGTTTTTATAAAGTTGTTATTATTGTCAGATATGTCTCTTAGTTTATCTAATTCTTTATCGAATCCATATGCTATTACACCGCCATCTTTTATATATATAGGAGGATCCTCAGATATGGATATATCAAGAAATTCTGATATACATGGATCTATTACAATAGACTTATTAAGATTTTCTAGTAGCTTTGATTCTTTTATTAATCTTATATGACTATGTAAATGAGGTAATAGCTTTATGGCGTTCTTCAGATTTGCTATCTCACGTGGTCTAATATATTTCAATGCTATTCTAGATAACATTCTTTCCATATCAGGTAGTTGTTTTAGCTTAGATTTAATTAAATCTAATGTATTTATTCCTGAGTTTTTTTTATGTAATGAGGTCTGTATTAACGCTGATATTGCACTTTGTCGTAATAAAACGCTATCATTATTTTGTGTAGGATTATTTAACCATTGTTTTAGTAATCTGCTGCCCATTTGTGTGCAACATTTATCTAATATTGAAAAAAGTGTCGGGCTGTTTTCTCCATTAATAGTCTTATTTATCTCAAGGTTTTTTCTAGTTGTGGAATCAAGGAATACCAATTGATCATTTCTTTCGACATATATATTTTGTATGTGCGATAGCTCTTTAGATTGAGATCGATTGGCATATCTAATTAATGCTCCTGCAGCTCCTATTCCCAGATGGTCGCTATTTAATCCAAAACTAGAAAGAGACTCTACTTTTAAATGAGCTAATAAGTATCTAGTTGCATTTTCATATTCAAAATGCCATTCTGGTAATGGAGTGTATCTTGTTATAAAATCATAGTTGTTTGTGTGCATGCTGCTACTTTCTGAAAATATTATTTCTGCTGGTGATAGTCTATGCAACTCTGAATTTATATTTTCTTCTGTAGAGTTTGCTACTATTTTGAAGTCGCCATTAGCTAAATTTAAGTATGCTATACCAGTTTTACCATTTCTAGTGGTATTGATTGCAACTAAAGCACGGTCTGATTTTGATGGTAATAGCGTATCTTCTATAATTGTACCTGGTGTAATTACCCTAACTATTTTTCTTTCGACTAAAGTATTTTTGATGCTTGATGAATTCTCATTTATTTGTTCGCTAATTGCTATAGATTCACCATGTTCTAGTAGTCTTGATAAATATTGTTCTAATGAATTTGCTGGTATACCGGCCATTGGTATAGGAATTCCATTTGCTGATCCTCGTCTCGTAAGAGTTAGGTTTAATAAATGAGAAGCTTTTTCTGCATCATCATAAAATAATTCATAGAAGTCACCCAATCTAAATAGTAGCAACATAGATCCCGCTTCCTTCTTTAATGTTAAGTATTGCTTCATTAAAGGAGTAAGACCATCCATAGAATTTGGTGTTTTATAATCTGATAGTATTTCCATATAAAAATTTTTAGGTTTAAAAAATTACTAATTATTCAAAATGTAATATCTACATTAATTAGATTCTTGCTGATATTAAATATATTTTATTAAACAACATAATTATTTTCACTATTATACTTATATATCAATATATAATTCTTTATTAAAACAATTAAAAATTAGTTTTTATGGACTGATATCTAAATTTTTGTTTCTTTGTTGAGATATAATTGAAGCGTTTAGGTATCTAAAATTGGAGATTC
This sequence comes from Candidatus Kinetoplastibacterium blastocrithidii (ex Strigomonas culicis), assembly GCF_000319245.1. Taxonomy (NCBI): domain Bacteria; kingdom Pseudomonadati; phylum Pseudomonadota; class Betaproteobacteria; genus Candidatus Kinetoplastidibacterium; species Candidatus Kinetoplastidibacterium blastocrithidiae. The sequence goes on from NC_019814.1 coordinate 344,575, forward strand.
CATGATTTTGGTAAAAGATTTTTTAATTAATGTTTCTGTTTCCATCGTTATATTGATCTTTGGATGGTGGCTTTCTTCTATTATCGGACAGTGGTTTTCAAAAGCTATAAAATTTTCACCTCATATTGATGTTACTGTGGTCCCGATATTAAGTTCTTTAGCGATATGGAGCATAAGAGTTTTTACAATAATGACGATTCTAGCTAGATTTGGTCTGGAAACAACAAGCATAATAGCATTGCTTGGTGCGGCAGGTTTAGCTATTGGGTTAGCTTTGCAGGGAACTTTACAAAATATTGCAGCAGGCATCATGTTATTATTGCTTAGACCGGTAAGATCGGGAGAGCTTATATGCCTAAAATCAGGAGAAGAAGGCACTGTTAGTGAGATTGGCCTTTTTTTAACGAGAATGATTCAAAATGATGGTACTAGTTTAACATTACCAAATAGCAATCTGTGGAATTCTACGATTGTAAATTTTAGTAGAAATCCTAATAGACGTATAGATATACCAGTGTTAATTAGTTATAAATCTGACGTAGATTTAGCTATCAATACTATTATAGAGGTTGTTAAATCTAATCCTTTAATTCTTATTGATCCTGCGCCTTTAGTTAAGGTAATAGATTATAAAGAATTTAGTATAGTTATCAATATTAGAGTTTGGTCGGATTCTTCAAAGTATTGGGATTTAAGATGGGGTTTATATCATCAAATATGGACAGCTCTTAGTGCTGCTGGATTTGAGGCTCCGATTATTATAAATAGTATAGCTAGGTAATTGTTGTAGTATAGTGTGTCTTTAATCAATAATTCTGAACACTTATAAGAATTTTTTAACAATAAACTTTGTTTTAGTTTTGGTTTTTTCATGTTGTTTAAATTAGAATTAAATAACAAGTTTTGTATGGTATTTTGTTATGCATCCGATGTTGAATATTGCTGTTAAGGCGGCTAGGCGGTCTGGCACAGTTTTAAACCGTTTTAGTCTAGATTTGGAAAGAGTTAATATATCTCGCCAATCAATAAGAGGGTATGCTGATGAGGCTTATCGAGTAGCAGAAGAATCTGCTATAGATGTAATATCAAGAGCATATCCTGATCATATTATTTCTATGGATGGAAATTTTGTTGATTTAAATGCTCATAAGGGATTTTTATGGATTGTTTGTCCTATAGATGGACTAGTTAATTTTGCTTATGGATTTCCATTTTATGCGGTTTCTATAGTATTAATCCAAAATGGCCGTGTTCTACAATCTGTTGTATACGATCCTGTTCGTAATGAATTGTTTACCTCTAGAAGAGGATCTGGTTCTTTTTTAAACAACCGTCGAATTAGAGTATCTGGGCATATTGTTTTTAGTGATGCTTTGATTGGAGACGGTTTTGATTATATAAATAATAATGATTTTTTATGCAAGAAAAGCACCATAGGTTGTTTATCCACGAGAAAAATAGGATCTGTTACTCTAGGTTTGGCTTACGTAGCTTGTGGTCGTCTAGATGGTTTTTATGGAAATGGGATTGATAGAAACCATTTAGCAGCGGGAAGTATTCTTGTTTCTGAAGCTGGTGGCTTAATAACAGATTTCTATGGTGATCAGAGATGGTTAGAATCTAAAGAAATAATTGCTGCCACTCCTAAAATATTTACTACTTTTAAGAGCAATGTAAATAAGTTTTTAGTTGTATAGTACAAGAATCAATATCTTATACATCATGTCTGATTGTTTTTTTAATTTGTGGAGATATATTTGGTAGACTGGCTACAGGATCCAACTGCATTAGTTGGTTTGTTCACTTTGGTCATTCTTGAGGTTGTCTTAGGGATAGATAATTTAGTTTTTATTGCTATTTTAGTAGATAAGCTCCCTCCTGGACAAAGAGACCATGCTAGAATCATTGGTTTAAGTTTTGCTTTAATAGTTCGCATAGTATTTCTATCATGTATGTCTTGGTTATTGACCTTGACTAATCCTCTGTTTCACTTTAGCGTATTTTCTGGACGTGATTTGATCATGTTAACGGGAGGTATTTTGCTCTTGTTTAAAAGCACGGTGGAACTACATGATCGTATAAATGGTAATGTATCTGAAGTAACCGAAGCTCGCGTATATGCAAGTTTCTGGGTTATAGTAGCTCAAATTGTTGTTCTGGATGCTGTTTTTTCATTAGACTCAGTTATAACTGCTATTAGCATGGTTGATCATTTAGCTATTATGATGATAGCTGCAATTATTGCTACTGGTGTTATGATTTTAGCATCTAAACCATTAACTATATTTTTAAATACGCATCCTAGTGTTGTAGTGCTATGCTTGGGTTTCTTGCTCATAATAGGTTTTTCATTAATATCTGAGAGTTTTGGCTATATAGTGCCAAAAGGGTATTTATATGCTGCAATTGGTTTTTCTATTTCTATAGAAGCCTTGAATAATATTTATCGTAGAAATATGTCAAAAATAGATACTAGAAGACCAATGAGAGAGAGAACTGCCGAAGCTGTCTTACGCATGTTAGGCAAAAGAAATATTGTAGATGAAGATTATACATCAATAAATACTACTTCTTTAAATACTAATGATTTTGGGATAGAAGAGCGGAATATGGTTAGTGGTGTTTTAACCTTGGCCGAGAGATCCATATCATCAATTATGACTCCTAGAATTGATATTTCTTGGATCAATATTAATGAAACATCAGATACTATTAGGGAACAGATAATAAACGAGCCGCATAGTTTTTTTCCTGTCTGTGGAGGGTCTCTTGAAGAGGTTGTTGGAATAGGAAGAGCTAAGGAGATGATTATAAACCTAGCAGATTATAATGGAATGTTAAAGTTAGATAGATTGAGAGAACCTGTTATAGTACATGAATCTACTAGCATTATAAAATTAATGGAAATGTTTAAAAGATCAAGAGTTCAGATAGCTCTTGTTGCTGATGAGTTTGGCGAAATAGAGGGATTAGTAACTCCTATAGATGTCCTTGAGGCAATAGCTGGAGAATTTCCTGATGAGGACGAGTCTCCTACAATTATTGAGGACGGTAGAAATAAATGGGTTATAGATGGCTCTGCTGATTTGCATCATGTAGAGCAAGTTTTAGATATTGATTGCTTGATAGATGATTCAAATGATTACTCGACAATGGCAGGTTACTTATTAGCTAATTTTGGCGCATTGCCAAACATAGGCGATACCTGGGAATATATTGTACGTGATAGCGCATTTAAATTTGAAGTTCTAAAATGTGATAATAGAAGGATATCTTTGGTTAGGGTTACTAAGGTATCAACTGATAATTTAATTTGTATAGAAGAGATATAGATTGATAGTTAATGAAGTTATTAATACGGATCAATTTTTAGTTTTGATTAAGGCTTGTTTCCTAGGAATAGTGGAAGGTTTTACGGAGTTTATTCCAGTTTCTAGCACGGCACATTTAATATTTATTGGCAAGTTAATCAGTTTCGATTCTTGTAATGGTATGGTTTTTGAGGTATTCATACAGGTAGGAGCTATATTTTCAGCGATATTTCTATTCAGATTTTACATTGTTGAGATATTATGTGGTGTTATTAGATTAGATGCTAGATATCTGTTATTTTCAGCAAAAATAATATGCTCAACTCTGCCATCTGTTATTATCGGAGCACTGTTAATAAGACACATAAAAAAACTGTTTCTTTGTCCTAATATAATGGCACTATCTCTTATAATAGGAGGTTTTATAATTATAATTGTTGAATACAGAAAAAATATTAATCATGAAAAAACATTATCCCATTATACAGAGATGTACAACATTTCTATTAAGCAGTCTTTATATATTGGTTTTGCGCAATGTATTGCTATGATACCTGGTGTATCTAGATTTGGGGCTACAGTGATAGGAGGAATGCTGTCTGGACTGAGTAGAAGTATTGCTACAAGATATTCATTTATAATAGCCATTCCAACTATGTTAGGAGCGGCTTTATATGACTTGTGGTCTAATATAGATAATTTATCTTATGTTGATTTTTCAAATATTTTTATTGGTTCTTTATCAGCATTTGTTTCTGCTTTTTTCATAGTAAAATACATAGTAAGATTTGTTGAGACAAATACCTACATTGCTTTTGCATTATATAGAATAGCAGTTGGCTTTGCTGTTTTATTTCTTAACTAGAAACTACAGTAGTCTATTTTGTCATTTTTTACTACGATCCATCCTCCTTTGTCTTTTTCTGTGCTGTCATAATTCCAATCTGGCAATACCCATCTCTCACAAATTCTATTTTTTACGATGTAGGTATGTTTTTTCTTAACGTGCGTATGCCCGTGTATCATTTTTGATGGGCAACATATATTCTCAAAATTTTTTTTTACTTCTGATTCAGTTACATTAGCTATTTCTTCTGATTTCTTCTGATTAGCCATTTTACTGTACTCTCGTATTTTTTTTGCAATAATACTTCTTTCAAATAAATTTTTTTGCAAAAAAAAATTTTTCCAATTGTCGCTACGCACCATTGTTCTATATTTTTGGTATTCTATATCATCTATACACAACTCATCACCGTGACTAATAAGGATTTCCTGATGATCATTTTCTAAAATAGTTTGTGGCTCGGTTATTAAATAAGCTCCAGAAATATTAGAGAAGTTCTCTCCGAGTAAAAAATCCCTGTTTCCGGGCAATATGTATATATTGATATAGCTTGAAGCTATTTTTATTGATTTTAGTATGTTAATAAGCCAGCATGGTTTATTTTTTTCTATTAGATCATCACCTATCCAAGCATCAAAAATATCACCTAATAATATTAGATTGCTTGAGCTTGCCGATGCTATCGCCAGCAATTTTTTAAATGCTTTTGAAGTTTTTAATGTGTGCTCAGATAGATGAAAATCTGAAGCTAACCATGTGTCTCCATATGTTTTTAATCTATGAAACAATTTCGATATTCTCGATTACAACATCATCAACAGGAACATCGTTATAGAAGCCTTTATTTGAGGTTTTAATATTATTTATTTTATCGACAATCTCAGATCCTTCTACAACTTTACCAAATACCGCATATCCCCACCCATTCGAAGTAGGTGATTTATAATTAAGGAATTGATTATCAGCAGTATTTATAAAAAATTGTGAAGTAGCAGAATGAGGATCATTAGTTCTTGCCATAGCTATAGTGTATATATTGTTTTTTAGTCCATTATCAGCTTCATTTTCTATAGAGCTTTCTAAATTTTCTTTGTTAGTCATGCTAGGTAGCAATCCACCGCCTTGTATCATAAATCCTTTTATGACTCGATGAAATATTGTTCCATTATAAAATTTTTTATCTATATATTTTAAGAAATTTTCAACTGTTTTCGGGGCTTTTTCTTTATCAAGAAGAATCACTATAATGCCATAATTTGTTTGTATTTTAGCTCTACACATAATCTATAAAATATTAGTTATTATTTACAATTTTTCTACAAAAACTATAGAGGAATGATTCTAGCATATTATGAATAATTAATATAAGAGTTATCTTTTTTTATTATTAGATTATTGATTATATCTATATTATTTCTTGCAGTTTCATATATTGGACAGCATATTATTGACATATTCATATTATAAATTGCCTCATCTTCCAGCCCTTTTTTTAGACAGATAATCGCTAGGTTGTTCCATGGTTCTGGGATTTCTGGATACAAGAGAGTGATATCCTTGTATAGTTCATATGCTTTATCTTGCTTTCCTAGTTCATTCAATATAATTGCTTCTTTAAGAACTAATTGTAAATCTATATTTGATCTGTAATTATTTCTATTTATTTTATTTTTCTTAACTATTTGTAATGCTTTACCGTATTGTTTATTTTTCATTAGAGAGTCAACTTGTTTTTTTATATCAGATTTTGTTTGTTTGATACAACTATTTGAGTTAGCGTTGATTCTTTTTAAGATTTTATCAATAGATAAGTTGATATTCTTGGTGGGCAAATTATTTATATTGCTTTTGCGATTTATATTTGATTTAGTTGTTTGTTGTGTTGTATAGTAGTCTTCAGCTAATGTGGTTTTAGTTAGAGCTATAAGACAGACTACAAGTATCATAATATTCATATTAATGCTGTTTATTTTGTGTTTCACAAATAATAGTCCTTTAATAGGTATTAATGGTTTTTTGTCTTTGTTTACGTTATTTTGCTATATTGGATATAACCACATGAGCATAAATAATACGACAAATAGATTATAGGTCTTTAACTGTTGTGTAGGATATAGGTCTTGTGATCTTAAATATTAGGATTATTTTTAATATACTACTATGTTACAAATATATAATACGTTAACCAGAACTAAGAGTGATTTTAAGCCGATTAATTATAACGTAGTTAACATGTACGTTTGTGGCATGACTGTTTATGATTATTGCCATTTAGGACATGCTAGAATAATGGTAGTTTTTGATATAGTGCAGCGTTGGTTAAGACATATTGGTTTTGATGTAAAATATGTCCGCAATATCACAGACATAGATGATAAAATCATTAATAAATCATTGATGGAGCATAAAAGCATAAAAGAAATTACTGATTTCTATATATCGGCTATGCACATGGATGAGGATGCTTTAAGTATAGAAGCGCCATATAAGGAGCCTAGGGCTACTGGTTATGTAGATGAAATGGTAAACATCATAAAACTACTTGAAAATAAAGATCTTGCTTATAGGACGCCAGATGGCGATGTAAATTTCTCCACCAAGAGTTTTAGTGGGTATGGAAAGTTATCAGGGATGAATCTGACTGAATTAAGATCTGGAAATCGTATTCCTGTAGCTTCTTCTAAGATAGATCCGCTAGACTTTGTTTTATGGAAAGCTTCTAAACAAGATGATCCAAATGATAGCAGATGGATGTCTTGTTATGGGCCGGGTCGTCCCGGTTGGCATATAGAGTGTTCTGCTATGAGTAGTTCCATCTTAGGTAATCCCATTGATATACATGGAGGGGGCCCTGATCTTGTATTTCCACATCATGAGAATGAAATAGCTCAAACTGAGGGGGCTTTTGGTGGTAATCTTGCTAATTTTTGGATGCATTGTGGGCCTTTAATGGTTGATGATTCCAAGATGTCAAAATCGTTGGGCAATTATTACACTATTCGTCAAGCTATAGGTAAAGAATCCTCACCTAATGATTTTCGATATCAGGTTAATCGTCGAGAAGCGGAAATGTTAAGATTTTTTATAATAAGAAGCCATTATCGTAGTAAACAGAACTATACATTCGAGAATCTTGTAGATGCTCAGAATTCTTTAGATAGGTTGTATTTAGCGCTTTTCAATATTGGTTTAAAAGGAGAGTTTAAAGTTGATTGGAGAGATGATGCTTCAGTTGCTTTTAAATCAACTATGAATGATGACTTCAATACGCCTGAAGCCATGGTAATACTTTTTGATTTAGCATCAAAAGTTAATAAAAATAAATGTATTTACAGTGCAAAACAATTAAAATCTTTGGCGGGAACACTGGGTCTTTTATCTCAAGATCCAGCAGTCTATTTTTCTGAGTCTACTAGATATAAAACATCTATGATTTACAATGATTCATCAGATACCATTTCTAAAGAAGATATAGAGGGTTTGATCTACAAAAGAAGTATTTTCAAGAAAAATAATAATTATATAGAAGCTGACAAGATTAGGACAATGCTAAAGGATCATAATATTGAATTAGAAGACAAGATCGATGGCACTACTAATTGGCGTCGTGTCTAATGTAGAGGATTATTAGATAAAAATGCTATACATAAATTCTACTCAGCCTGATTATTGGGAACAAGCAGTTTCAGACTTAAAAAAAAAGGATAGAATATTAAGTAGGATTATTCCATTATATTCAGAAAAAAGGTTTTTATCTTCTGATTCGCCTTTCATAACACTTGCTCATGCCATAATCAGCCAGCAAATATCCAGCAAATTAGCTGGTGTTGTTTGGGATAGATTTGTAAAGATATTTGGTAGGTTGCCTTCCCCTAGGGATCTTATATTTGCTAAAGGAGGGGAGCTGAATAGCATTGGCATTCCTAAAAGAAAAGTTGAATACTTGCATGACCTTGCTTATCATTTTTATGAGAATAAAGTTAGTACTGAAAAATTGATTAACATGGATGACGAATCAATTATTTCTGAGTTATCTTCTATAAAAGGAATAGGGCGCTGGACTGCAGAAATGTTCCTAATTTTTAATTTGCGTCGACCTGATGTCATGCCTCTAGATGATGTTGGTTTAATTAGAGCTATATCAATACATTATTTTAGTGGTGAGCCAGTTTCTCGCTTTGAGGCCAGAGAAGTTTCAGGGGCATGGCGTCCTTGGCGTACTGTTGCTTCTTGGTATTTATGGCGCAGCATAGAGAAGTAGTATGTATAAAATTATTATCTGAAATTTTAATATGCGAAATACATTCCTAGATTTTGAGCGGCCTATAGCAGAATTAGAAGAAAAAATAGAACAGTTGCGGTATGTTCAGGCGGATTCTGCAACAGATATATCCGAAGAAGTAAAAAAATTAAAAAACAAAAGTCAGCAACTAACTAAAGAAATCTATTCAAGTTTAACACCATGGCAGGTTTCTATGGTTGCAAGGCATCCACAACGTCCTCATACAGTTGATTATATAAATGAGTTATTTAGTGATTTTAATGAGCTTCATGGCGATAGAATGTACTCTGATGACCACTCTATAATAGGAGGGCTAGCAAGATTTAATGAAAGATCTTGTATGGTAATAGGTCATCAGAAGGGTAGAGGCACTAAAGAGAGAGCCATGCGTAATTTTGGAATGCCTAAGCCTGAGGGTTATCGGAAAGCATTGCGCTTAATGAGACTTGCAGAGAAATTCAATATTCCTATCTTTACTTTTGTTGATACTCCGGGAGCTTATCCTGGTGTGGGAGCAGAAGAACGTGGTCAATCTGAAGCAATTGGTAGAAGTTTATATGCAATGTCCGAGATAAAAGTTCCTATAATTACTACTATTATAGGAGAGGGCGGGTCAGGTGGGGCTTTGGCTATTGCTGTTGGTAATATAGTTCTAATGTTACAGTATGCTACATATTCTGTTATTTCCCCTGAAGGTTGTGCTTCTATACTTTGGAGAAATTTGGATAAGGCCCAAGAAGCGGCTGAAGCTTTAGCAATAATAGCTCCGAGGTTAAAAAGTTTAGGGTTAATAGACACAATTGTAAAAGAGCCAATGGGCGGAGCTCATAGAGACTATGCTCTTATGTATCAGTCATTAAGCAGTGCTTTAATGAATGCTACTAAGCAGTTACAAGATTTCAGTCCTGATTATTTTGTTAAGCAAAGGCTTAGTAAAATATTATCATTTGGTTCATTTCAGAGGTTATAACAATAAATATGTATGTTGTTCCTGAACATCTTTATAATTCACTGAGATCTTCTTTGCTTAGTTTAGAGGCCCTTCCAAAAAGAATAGCTGTTGGCTTCAGTGGAGGAATGGATTCAGCTATGCTATCCATAGTAGCAACTAAAGTAACTTATGATTTAAATATATCTCTGTTTCTATTTCATATTAATCATTGCTTGCAAGATGATTCTGATTCTTGGTCTAAAAACGCTTGTAATTTGGCTAGTTTACTAAATACTCCTTTTCATGAAAAAAAAATTCATGTAGATCGTAAAAGCAAGCATGGGTTGGAAGCCTCTGCCAGGGATTCCAGATATAAAGCTTTTGATAGCTTGCTAGATTTTTATGAAATCAAACATCTTTTATTAGCTCACCATAAAGATGATCAAGCAGAGACTGTTCTTCTAAGGTTATTACGTGGTTCTGGTATAAAAGGAATGGGAGCCATGAGACATATTTCGATAAAAAATGGTAAGTCATATATTAGGCCTTGGTTAAATATATCAAAGGAAATGATTAGTTCTGAGATGCGTTTATTTTCAAATCTTAATTCTTGGCATCCTATTAATGATCCAACTAATGTAGACATGTCCACGGCAAGGTCTATTATTAGAGCTTGTTTAGCTCCCCAGCTAGATAAATATTGGCCTAGGTGGAGGGATTCTTTATGTAGAAATGCATACCATATGTCTAGTGCCTCAGATGTATTAGAAAATTTAGCTAAATTGGATTTTGATGATATAAAAACCAATAGCAGTAGCTGCTTTAGCCTTTCAAAATGGCGTTCTATTAATTCGACCTATAGAAAGATACAGGTTTTAAGATATTGGTTTTTAGTAAATAATTTGAACATGCCTACAGAGTCGTTTATTAATAATTTATATAGACAGCTTTCTAATTTGCATGCTTTAGGCTATGATAGATTTATGAAATTAAAGTATGGGGCGTATATTATAGTATGCCGCAAGGGATTAGTGTGGGTAGAGTTATCTAAATTAATTAATTATTAATTAATTTAGTAAAAATATTATTTTTTTAATATTTAGAGACAAAATCAATTTATTATTTTACAATATCCGAATTCATAATATTTTTTATTTAGAGTGTTATATGGCTATATTCGTTCATAAGTACGGTGGGACATCTATGGGTTCTGTGGAGCGCATACAAAATGTGGCTCGTCGTATAGCAAAGTGGCATATGGCTGGTCATAAGATTGTAGTTGTTCCGTCAGCTATGTCTGGTGAGACAAATCGTTTGCTTGGGCTTGCTAGAGATATTTCTCCTTTCCCTGATGCCAGGGAATTGGATATGTTAGCTTCCACAGGAGAGCAAGCTAGTAGTGCTTTATTAGCTATAGCTTTACAAAAAGAAGGAGTTTCAGCTAGAAGTTACTCTGGATGGCAAGTCCCAGTAAATACTGATTCTTCTTATACAAAGGCTAGAATTGAATCTATAGATGGCACTAAAGTTCAGAATGACCTATCGCAAGGCAAGGTTGTTGTTATTACAGGATTTCAAGGGGTTGACCAGGATGGAAACATAACCACCTTAGGTAGAGGTGGTTCTGATACGTCTGCGGTGGCCATAGCGGCTGTTTTGAAGGCACAAGAGTGTTTGATATACACTGATGTAGATGGTGTTTACACAACAGATCCTAGAGTGGTCTCGGAGGCTCGGAGACTTCCTCAAATTTCTTTTGAGGAAATGTTAGAAATGGCATCCCTTGGTTCTAAAGTGCTACAGATAAGATCTGTAGAGTTTGCTGGTAAGTATAGTGTTCCTACCAGGGTTCTTTCTTCATTGACAGACCCTCTTATTTCACTTGAAACAGAAATGAGCTCGGGCACATTAATTAATTTTGAGGAAGATGGAAAAATGGAATCTGCTGTAGTTTCTGGTATTGCTTTTAGTCGTGATGAAGCTAAGATTACCGTATTATCTGTTCCTGACACACCTGGTATTGCTCACTCAATTCTTGGTTCAGTGGCAGCTGCCAATATAGAGGTTGATATGATTCTTCAGAATCAATCTGTTTCTGGAGCCACTGATTTTTCGTTTACTGTAAGTCGCAATGATTTTAAGCATGCTGTTGATGTTTTGAGGGATCAAGTTATCCCTGTCGTTAAAGCAAAAGATTTAGCTGTTGACGAAAAGGTAGCTAAGGTTTCTATAGTGGGTGTTGGTATGCGATCTCATGTGGGCGTGGCTAGTTTAATGTTTAAGACTTTAGCGCAAGAAGGCATAAATATTAAAATGATTAGTACTAGTGAGATAAAGACATCTGTTATCATAGACGATAAGTATATGGAGTTGGCTGTAAGAGCGCTTCATAAGGCATTTGATCTTGATAAGTAGATAAATTGTTAAAAAGTGGAGGCATGCCCGAGTGGCTGAAGGGGCTCCCCTGCTAAGGGAGTGTGTGGCTAAAACTGCATCGTGAGTTCGAATCTCACTGCCTCCGCCAGTTTTTTATTACTATTTAAAGTTTTAGTTATATAGTTTTATTGCAGATATTTTTAAAATAATATAGAATTGTCAACTGTTGATTTTATATTATCAATTGCGCCCGTAGCTCAGTTGGATTAGAGTACTTGGCTACGAACCAAGGGGTCGTGGGTTCAAATCCTGCCGGGCGCGCCAAATCTTGCTTACAACACTTAAAGACTTAAAGCATTTCATGGATTTTTATTTATAGCAATGTGCATAAAGTATTATGGCGTCTGTTCTGTCAATAATTAATTTAATGATATCCTGTTTTTAATGCATCGATGAAGGGTCTTCTAGAAATTCAGGTATGCTTAGCACTTCTATTTCATCATTCTGCAAAGACTGATGCTCTTCCTTTGTAACAGTGCCTTTTATTGCTCGTTTTTCCGCATCGCCATTATTAATCTTCCTAGCTTCTTCTGCAAAATTAGGCCCTACATTCTCTGCTTCTTTCAATATCTTGCGTATTGTTTTTATGATATTTATTTGCGTTTCTAGGATATTAACTTTTCCTGATGATTTATCTATTTTTTTATTATTCGCGTCAGGACTTAATTTTGTATTTACATAAGGCGCTGACACTAGTTTAGTGATTTTATTGGAAGAACAAAACGGACATTCTATCATCTTTCTAGAATGTTGATCATCGAATTCATAATGAGATGAAAACCATCCTTCAAAAGTATGCCCGTATTCACATTGCAAATCAAAAACTTTAACTGTCATATTCTTATAATAATATATTTAATTTACTAAACGTTTATATTCATTAGTTCTAGTGTCAATTTCTATATTGTCATCTATTTTACAAAACAATGGCACATTAATTTCATAACCAGTGCTTATTTTAGCAGGTTTTGTTACTTTCCCAGAAGTGTCTCCTCTAACTGCTGGTTCAGTATATGTGATTTTTCTTACTATTGTATTAGGAAGTTCTATAGATATTGCCTTTCCTTCATAAAATACAACCTCTGCTTGCATGCCATCTTGCAAGTACTTAAGAGAGTCCCCCATGCTTTCTTTTTCTATTTCATGTTGATTAAAGTCCTCGTCCATAAAAACATACATAGGATCGTTAAAATAGGAATAAGTACATTCTTTGCGATCAAGTTGTATTAGATCAAATTTTTCGTCAGCCTTATATACAGATTCACTTACTGATCCTATCAATAGGTTTTTAAATTTCATTCTAACAACAGCAGAATTTCTGCCTGACTTATTATATTCTGTTTTTTGTACAACTAATGGTTCTCCAGAGACCATTACGACATTGCCAATCCTTAGTTCTTGAGCAGTTTTCATTTATATTCAAATCCCTAATTTCATTTCTGTTTTATTTAAATAACTTTGGCATACAGGCATAGAATGCTATAGAAAATGATGTAAGCAACAGCGATAGTATTTCCAATTCAAATTAAAGATACTATCTTTGTTTTTGTTGACTTGTACAAAATTCTACCAGGTTTTTACCAAGTGATTTATTGGATATCTGTTTTTCAGAGATTATTCTAGAATAATCTTTCCATGAATTCCAATTTTCTTTAGACATTGCTTTTTCAATAGCATTTATTAAGCCTTCTTCTCCAAAATTATTCCATGAATACATTACCTTTTTTATTGTAACAGGAAAGCTATTTAAATTTAACCATGATTTTAGTTTATCTATATGAGTATTGTTCTCTTGTTTGTATATGTTCCAAATTAGTGGGTTTCCAGATAATAGGGCCCGCACAAAAGAATCTTCTCCTCGTATGAAATTTATATCCATACAACAGATTAATTTATCGAAGCTATCTTGATCTATAAAAGGGATTAAAACTAATTTTAAATTATTAGTGCTATTAGCATTAATAAACAGGGACTGATCATTCGCTATTAAAACTATTTTCTTATTAAGAAGTTTCATGCTTCTTATAAGATCATTGACTGGAGCATCTGGGTAACAAAACAATAAACAGAAAAGAAATTCTGATCTTTTATGTTTTATTCCAAGACTTTTTAAAAAATCTTCTTGATTATAAATAGATTCTTTTAGAGATTTCTTGTTTTTCAAAAAATCTTGTTCAACAATTAATCCGCCAGTTTTACTTGTAAAACCTGGAAAGAAGAAAGTTTTCTTTAGTCCATTAGATAGATTTGATGATAGGAGATGACAGTCTTCTACCCATTGTTCAGCACTAAGATACTCTATATTAATCCAAATAAATCTTCTTATATCTAGCAGCATTATTTTTTTAAATGCATTTGGGATGTCGCAAGAAAATGTTTCTAGTATAATATCACTCGGAGTAAGTGAATTTTCTAAACTAACATTCCATTTCATTATATTAATATCTTGAACTATTTGACTATTTGCGCTTATGTCTAATGTTTTTTCTATGCAAGAAAAAGCACAAAGATCATCAACTATCAGGCGAATCGACCATTTGTACTCACAAGATAAATGCTTAGCCAGTCTCCAGCAAAAACCTATATCACCATAATTATCTATAATTTTGCAAAAAATATCAGCTTCCATATTTATATAATCTATATTAATCTTTATAAAATGACACATTGGGAACATTAATTAAATACTTATGTTGTTTTTAAATTTTATCTAATCAAAAAATATATTGACATTTTTCTCATTAAGCGCGAGAATTCTTCTTCTGCAACTGACAAACAAATTGTCAGAGCTGAGCTCTTTAACAATAAACAATCGATAATTGTGGGTACTTGATGCTAGTTTTAGTATGTAATATTTTACATTTAGCTAATTAGATAAAAGTACTCAATAATGTACATGGTCTTAGAGTAATACTCTAAGAACCCGTTCATTTTTTGGGTAGCGACGTATTCTAGGTCTAAATCAGACTTAAATTACGTGTAAAAATACAGAGATTAAACTGAAGAGTTTGATCCTGGCTCAGATTGAACGCTAGCGGAATGCTTTACACATGCAAGTCGAACGGCAGCACGGACTTCGGTTTGGTGGCGAGTGGCGGACGGGTGAGTAATATATCGGAACGTGCCCAGTAGTGGGGGATAACTACGCGAAAGCGTAGCTAATACCGCATATTCCCTAAGGGGGAAAGCGGGGGATCTTCGGACCTCGCGCTATTGGATCGGCCGATACCGGATTAGCTAGTTGGTGAGGTAATAGCTCACCAAGGCAACGATCCGTAGCTGGTCTGAGAGGACGACCAGCCACACTGGGACTGAGACACGGCCCAGACTCCTACGGGAGGCAGCAGTGGGGAATTTTGGACAATGGGGGGAACCCTGATCCAGCCATTCCGCGTGTGCGATGAAGGCCTTAGGGTTGTAAAGCACTTTTGGCAGGGAAGAAACAGTGTTGGATAATACCCAGCATGAATGACGGTACCTGCAGAATAAGCACCGGCTAACTACGTGCCAGCAGCCGCGGTAATACGTAGGGTGCAAGCGTTAATCGGAATTACTGGGCGTAAAGAGTGCGCAGGCGGTTCGGAAAGAAGGATGTGAAATCCCAGGGCTTAACCTTGGAACTGCATTTTTAACTACCGAACTAGAGTGTGTCAGAGGGAGGTGGAATTCCGCATGTAGCAGTGAAATGCGTAGATATGCGGAGGAACACCGATGGCGAAGGCAGCCTCCTGGGATAACACTGACGCTCATGCACGAAAGCGTGGGGAGCAAACAGGATTAGATACCCTGGTAGTCCACGCCCTAAACGATGTCAACTAGCTGTTGGGACCTTCGGGTCTTAGTGGCGCAGCTAACGCGTGAAGTTGACCGCCTGGGGAGTACGGTCGCAAGATTAAAACTCAAAGGAATTGACGGGGACCCGCACAAGCGGTGGATGATGTGGATTAATTCGATGCAACGCGAAAAACCTTACCTACCCTTGACATGTCTAGAATCCCGAAGAGATTTGGGAGTGCTTGAAAAAGAACTAGAACACAGGTGCTGCATGGCTGTCGTCAGCTCGTGTCGTGAGATGTTGGGTTAAGTCCCGCAACGAGCGCAACCCTTGTCATTAGTTGCTACGAAAGGGCACTCTAATGAAACTGCCGGTGACAAACCGGAGGAAGGTGGGGATGATGTCAAGTCCTCATGGCCCTTATGGGTAGGGCTTCACACGTCATACAATGGTCGGGACAGAGGGTCGCCAACCCGCGAGGGGGAGCTAATCCCAGAAACCCGATCGTAGTCCGGATCGTAGTCTGCAACTCGACTACGTGAAGTCGGAATCGCTAGTAATCGCAGATCAGCATGCTGCGGTGAATACGTTCTCGGGTCTTGTACACACCGCCCGTCACACCATGGGAGTGGGTTTTACCAGAAGTAGTTAGCCTAACCGAAAGGAGGGCGATTACCACGGTAGGATTCATGACTGGGGTGAAGTCGTAACAAGGTAGCCGTATCGGAAGGTGCGGCTGGATCACCTCCTTTAAGAGCATTGAAACTATGCATTAAGTATCCGCAATTATCGGTTGTTAAAATAGCTGTGATTGTTAGTAAGCGCTGGTTATGACAGATTTTATATTGGTTTTGCATTGTATAGTGCAGTCGGTATAGGTATGGGTCTGTAGCTCAGCTGGTTAGAGCACCGTCTTGATAAGGCGGGGGTCGTTGGTTCAAGTCCAACTAGACCCACCATTAATGTTTGGGCGAAACCTTTCGATACTTTGGGGGTGTAGCTCAGTTGGGAGAGCGCCTGCTTTGCAAGCAGGAGGTCATCGGTTCGATCCCGTTCACCTCCACCACATATAGAGTTTAATTCTCATACATAATGTTTTATGCATGAGAATTGAGCTTTATCAAATAAGCTATTTGTTCTTTAAAAATCTAGAAGAAGCACAACGAAAGATGTTCTATTTATTATTAATAGACATAGGGTTGTGATTGCAAAAAAGTTCCAAGTATAATTGGAATATTCATAAACAGTAAAATATAGTCAATTTATCTTATATAGCCTTTAGTGTTATAGGATCAAGTTACTAAGTGCATATGGTGGATGCCTTGGCGATCACAGGCGAAGAAGGACGTAGTATCCTGCGAAAAGCTGCGGGGAGCTGGAAAACAAGCTGTAATCCGCAGATGTCCGAATGGGGAAACCCACTCCTTTTAAGGAGTATCACTGACTGAATACATAGGTCAGTAGAAGCGAACCGGGTGAACTGAAACATCTCAGTAACTCGAGGAAAAGAAATCAACCGAGATTCCGAAAGTAGTGGCGAGCGAAATTGGATCAGCCTTTACGTTTTAGCATTATTGATAGTTGAAAGAGATGGAAATCTCTGCCATAGTAGGTGATAGCCCTGTAAACGAAATCTTTGATGTAGAACTAAGCGTAAGAGAAGTAGGGCGGGACACGTGAAATCCTGTCTGAATATGGGGGGACCATCCTCCAAGGCTAAATACTCGTGATCGACCGATAGTGAACCAGTACCGTGAGGGAAAGGCGAAAAGAACCCCGGAAGGGGAGTGAAATAGATCCTGAAACCGTATGCATACAAACAGTAGGAGCGGACTTGTTCCGTGACTGCGTACCTTTTGTATAATGGGTCAGCGACTTACATTCAGTGGCAAGCTTAACTAAATAAGGGAGGCGTAGCGAAAGCGAGTCCGAATAGGGCGATATAGTCGCTGGGTGTAGACCCGAAACCAGATGATCTATCCATGGCCAGGTTGAAGGCACGGTAACACGTGCTGGAGGACCGAACCCACTAATGTTGAAAAATTAGGGGATGAGCTGTGGATAGGGGTGAAAGGCTAAACAAATCTGGAAATAGCTGGTTCTCTCCGAAAACTATTTAGGTAGTGCCTCACGTATTACTGTATGGGGTAGAGCACTGTTATAGCTAGGGGGTCATGGCGACTTACCAAACTATGGCAAACTCCGAATACGTACAAGTACAGCGTGGGAGACAGAGCACCGGGTGCTAACGTCCGGACTCGAAAGGGAAACAACCCAGACCGCCAGCTAAGGTCCCGAATTATCGCTAAGTGGGAAACGAAGTGGGAAGGCATAGACAGTCAGGAGGTTGGCTTAGAAGCAGCCATCCTTTAAAGAAAGCGTAATAGCTCACTGATCGAGTCGTCCTGCGCGGAAGATGTAACGGGGCTAAGCGATAAACCGAAGCTGCGGGCGTATGTTTAACATACGCGGTAGGAGAGCGTTCTGTAAGCCTGTGAAGGTGTCTTGTAAAGGATGCTGGAGGTATCAGAAGTGCGAATGCTGACATGAGTAGCGATAAAGGAGGTGAAAAGCCTCCTCGCCGTAAGTCCAAGGTTTCCTGCGCAACGTTCATCGGCGCAGGGTGAGTCGGCCCCTAAGGTGAGGCAGAGATGCGTAACTGATGGGAAACTGGTTAATATTCCAGTACCATTGTACAGTGCGATGGGGGGACGGATTGCAGAAGATCATCAGGGTGTTGGATATCCCTGTTGCTACACTATAGAAGGTAATTAGGAAAATCCGGTTACGTAATTCAAGGGTGTGGCACGAGCAAACATGTTTTGCGAAGTGATTGGAAGCAGTTCCAAGAAAAGCCTCTAAGCTTCAGCTGTACAAGACCGTACCGCAAACCGACACAGGTGGACGGGATGAATATTCTTAGGCGCTTGAGAGAACTCAGGAGAAGGAACTCGGCAAATTGATACCGTAACTTCGGGAGAAGGTATGCCTCATTATTGTGATGAACTTGCGTTCAAAGCATGAAGAGGTCGCAGATAATCGGTGGCTGCGACTGTTTATTAAAAACATAGCACTCTGCAAAGACGAAAGTCGACGTATAGGGTGTGACGCCTGCCCGGTGCCGGAAGGTTAATTGATGGGGTGCAAGCTCTTGATCGAAGCCCCGGTAAACGGCGGCCGTAACTATAACGGTCCTAAGGTAGCGAAATTCCTTGTCGGGTAAGTTCCGACCTGCACGAATGGCGTAACGATGGCCACACTGTCTCCTCCTGAGACTCAGCGAAGTTGAAATGTTTGTGATGATGCAATCTACCCGCGGCTAGACGGAAAGACCCCATGAACCTTTACTGTAGCTTTGCATTGAATTGTGAATAATCTTGTGTAGGATAGGTGGGAGGCTTTGAAGCATGACCGTTAGGTTGTGTGGAGCCATCCTTGAAATACCACCCTGGATTGTTTGCGATTCTAACCTTGATCCGTTATCCGGATTTGGAACAGTGCATGGTGGGCAGTTTGACTGGGGCGGTCTCCTCCTAAAGAGTAACGGAGGAGTTCTAAGGTACGCTAGGCACGGTCGGAAATCGTGCTGTTAGTGCAATGGCATAAGCGTGCTTAACTGTGAGACTGACACGTCGAACAGATGCGAAAGCAGGACATAGTGATCCGGTGGTTCTGAATGGAAGGGCCATCGCTCAACGGATAAAAGGTACTCTGGGGATAACAGGCTGATACCGCCCAAGAGTTCATATCGACGGCGGTGTTTGGCACCTCGATGTCGGCTCATCTCATCCTGGGGCTGTAGTAGGTCCCAAGGGTATGGCTGTTCGCCATTTAAAGAGGTACGTGAGCTGGGTTTAAAACGTCGTGAGACAGTTTGGTCCCTATCTGCCGTGGGCGTTGGATACTTGACAGAGCCTGCTCCTAGTACGAGAGGACCGGAGTGGACGTACCTCTGGTGTACCGGTTGTCATGCCAATGGCATTGCCGGGTAGCTAAGTACGGAAGAGATAACCGCTGAAGGCATCTAAGCGGGAAACTCGTCTGAAGATTAGGTATCCCGGGGACTTAGATCCCCCTAAAGGGTCGTTCAAGACCAGGACGTTGATAGGTCGGGTGTGTAAGTACAGTAATGTATTAAGCTAACCGATACTAATTGCCCGTGAGGCTTGATCCTATAACTCTACAGGTTATTAGAGTTGAAATTGAAATTCTTTTTATTGGATTATAATGATTAATGTTTTGCAATAAAATATGCAACCATCATCTGTTTGTTGAAAAGCTTCTTCTTGGATTATTTGTGATAAAATCACTATGTGCAGGTTTTGCCTGACGACCATAGCAAGGTGGCCCCACTCCTTCCCATCTCGAACAGGACAGTTAAACGCCTTTGCGCCGATGATAGTAGACATCTCGTCTGTGAAAGTAGGTTATCGTCAGGCTTCTAGAAAATTGAATTCCCCTACATATCTTATGTAGGGGAATATCAATACTCAATTATATAATTTGGCAAAGTTAGTTGCTAGACTATGTATCTCTCTCCAAATCTCATTATTCCGTCTTAATACTTCTATTCCTATTCCCTATGATAAGGGTGATTATTTAAAATACTTAATGCCCTATATATTTGTTCTATTAGAATAATACGAACCATATGGTGAGGCAAGGTGAAAGACGATATCTTGATGGTGCTGCTATCGTTCATTTTTTTTATACTGAAATCTAATCCATCAGGACCGCCTATTATAAATGCTATATTACTGCCTCTTAAATGACAATCTTTAAAAAAAATTGCTAACTCTTTAGTGGTTATCTCTTTGCCTTTCTCATCAAGAATTACTGATATATATCCATAGTTTGGTATTGAAGATATAAGTTTCTTAGTTTCTATAGATATTATTCGAGAATTTATTTTTCCTTTTAATCTTGTTTCTGGTTTAAATTCTCTTAATTCTATTTGGCATTGATTTGATATTCTTTTTGAATATTCCTGCCATGCTGACTTAACCCAACTTGGCATATTAGTCCCTATTGCATTAATAATAATTTTCATCATCTATAAACTAAATTATCTATTCCATAATGATTCTAGATCATAAAAATCACGAGATTCTTTTTGCATAATATGCACTACTATGTCTCCGAAATCAACAATAATCCATTCGCTGTTTTCAATTCCTTCTATTTTTATAGATTTATTTAATTTATCTTTTGTTTTATATAGATTATTAGCAATTGCTCTGCCGTGACGATTGGAACTAGAGGTGACTATTATCATCTTATCAAATAGGTCAGTATATGATCTTGTGTCCAATATGAATATATCTTTCGACTTCAAGTCTTCTAGAATCTCAATGATACTTTGTTGTAGTTTATCAGGATACATTATTTTCTCATTTTTATAGGTATAAATTTTTTCTTGTTATGTATTTTTTTACCAATGGATCTAGCATTTCGTTAATAAAATTAATATTTCTATTGGAAATACATTTTCTTATAATAGAAGAAGATACCTTTGTTAAAGGTAGAGGTATTATACTAATACATTTATCTAATTTATACATAGATGAGATTAGTTGATCTGGTAAATTAATCTGGATATCTGGTCTCTGTGCAACAGCTATATTTGCATGCTTGATGATTTCTAGCCATTTCTTCCAGCTGCAAAAGTTATTTATTTGATCAGATCCTAATATAATAGTACATTTATAATGTTTTTGAAGAATTTTTATTGTATCTATTGTATAACTAACTTTATTGTTTTTTATTTCAATATCATTTATTTTTAATAGAGGATCATTGATTGTAGCTAGTTTTAGCATATTTAGCCTATCTATGGGTGCTGCTTGCAGCTTATATTTTTGACATTGGCTAAATACTGGAACTAAATGCACTTCATCTAATTCTAAAGATTTAAGAGCTGTTCTTGCTAAGTTAATATGCGCCACATGTATAGGATCGAAACTTCCTCCAAATATGCCTATTCTTTTTTCATAACCATTCTCTATTTTTAATATATTCATGGCTTATGTTTATCGATAAATGTTTCTAGGTTTTTATAAAATTTTTGTTTTGTTATATATTTTCGAATATATTTTTTATTTGAAACTAAACATAGATTCACTGAGTAATATAGATATAGAAATTTACTCCTATATCTAGTATATAATCTTCAACAAATTAAATATTTTATAAGCAAAAAAAATACTCATTAAGTTTTGTTGAATTATTTAATAGCCCTCCAGCCTATGTCTTTCCTATACTGCATTCCTTCAAAATTTATTTTTGATATTGTATTATATGCTTTTTCTCTTGCCTTTTTCACAGAGTCACCTAAGGCAGTAACACACATTACTCGGCCTCCATTTGTTTTCAGTGTCTCATTAGAAGATATTGTTCCAGCATGAAAGATCATTATATCTTCTTTTTCCGTAGGCAATTGAGTAATTTCATCACCTATTCTTGGTTTTTCAGGATAGTTATAGGCAGCCAAAACAACACCCAAAGCGACTTTTTCGTTCCATTTTATTTCTGCTTTATCAAGGGTCCCATTTATTGCATGTTCCAGAACATCCATGAAGTCGCTATTTATTCTCATCATTATAGGTTGAGTTTCAGGATCTCCCATTCTGCAATTAAACTCAAGGGTTTTTACCCATTTATCTGACCCATTTGCTCCTATCATTATACCGGCATAGAGAAATCCAGTGAAGATATTTCCTTCTTTAGACATTCCTTCTATTGTTGGAATTATCACTTCTTTCATTATCTTGCGATGAAGATCTGGGGTCACCAGACTAGCAGGTGAGTATGCTCCCATACCTCCTGTGTTTGGACCATTGTCTCCATCTTTTAGACGTTTATGATCTTGGCTAGTTGCTAGAGGAAATATATTTCTCCCATCAGACATTACTATGAAAGATGCCTCTTCACCTACTAGATACTCTTCTATAACAACTTTTTTTAAGAGATTTTTATTATCTCCTATCATATCATCTATAGCATTATAGGCTTCCTCTATTGTTTGAGCTATAACAACTCCTTTCCCTGCAGCTAAGCCATCTGCTTTTATTACTATTGGTAATTGTTCTTTCAGCACATATAATTTAGCCATTGATGAATCTGTAAATGTAGAGTATTTTGCTGTTGGAATATTATTACGAACCATAAATTCTTTAGCAAAATCTTTTGAGCTCTCTAATTTTGCGGCGTTTTTTGTGGGCCCAAAAATCTTTAAGTTTTTAGATCTAAAAATGTCAACTATTCCATTGGACAATGGTACTTCTGGACCAACAACTGTCATATAAATGTTTTTTTCACCAGCAAAGTCAGCCAGATCATTTATATCTGTTATTGATATATTTTTTATTTTTTCAGAATGACAAGTTCCTCCGTTACCTGGAGCTATATATACTTGTTTTACACGAGGAGATTGGGAAATTTTCCAGGCTAATGCATGTTCGCGACCGCCGGATCCAACTATTAATATTTTCATTTTAGTGTACTTAAAAATGTGATAAGACTTAGTATTTTGTTAGGCTAACAATAGCTAATTATTTTAAATCAATGATTACCCGTCAATACGGCATTAGTATATACAGATTGAACATCATCTAAATTTTCTAGATCTAATATTAATTTTTGTATTTTTGTATACTTTTCATGATTTAATTTTACCATGATTAATGGTTCAGTAATAATATCACTGCTTTCAAATATTAGTTTAGCATTCTCAAAAGCATGACATAATTTAATATAATGTTCAGATAGGCATGTTACTTCTATCGTTGTTTCATCTATTTTAATAACATCCTCAGCTCCAAATTCTAAAGCTGTATTAAAAATATCTTCTTCCTGATAAGCAGATGAGAATATGAATTTTCCGCAGCTACGAAAAAGAAAAGAAACAGAGCCATCTTGTCCAAGGCTGCCTTCATTTTTTGTGAAAGCGTGTCTAATCTCTGAAGCTGTTTTTATTTTATTATCAGTTAAAGCTTTTACAACAAAGGCAGATCCTTCAATCCCATAACCCTCATAATTGATCTCTTCATATAAATTTGATTCTTTAGAGCTTTTTTGCATTGCTTTATTTATGTTATCTTTTGGTATATTTGCTGCAGATGCTTTGCTAAGAGCAGCTCGAAGACGAAAGTTGTAGTTAGTGTCAGTAACGCCATTTCTTGATGCTACTGTTATTTCTCTAATTATCTTGGTCCAGAGTTTCCCTTTTTTTTCATCTTGACGATTTTTGCGATGCTGTATATTGGCCCATTTACTATGTCCTGCCATAATGTACTCTGGTGAATAATTTTATTGTAAATTATTTATATTTTGATGCTCTTAAAAGGTATATACTTAACAATATATACTAATATAACAAAAGTATATTATCATCTAATATTATAAGGCATTATAGCTATATGTTAGCAAAGTTGAGTTTAATAAAAAATAATTGTTTTTTTTATTAAACTAGTGTATCATTAAAAAATAACTGGCGCGGGGTGGAGCAGTCTGGAAGCTCGTCGGGCTCATAACCCGAAGGTCGTAGGTTCAAATCCTACCCCCGCAACCATTCCGTTATATCTATCTTTTCTCTTTGTAATCTTTAATTTTTCCTAAATCTTCTTGTTGAGACAAATAATCATTCACTGGTAGAATCTAACAATTAATGTTTGATTGGTTTGCTATATTCTCTATTTGGGCCTATGTTATGTATATAATTTCTTTGATTATAGAGATATTTAGCTTTGTTTGTTCTTTTATTTAAATAATTACTTTTATGATATTTATGGAGCTTTTGATAAATGGTTATTTCCCAACAAGAATTCCTATTTTCTGTTATTAAAAGATTGGATATTACTAAAAATATTCTTGCTGCTAAGATAGGAGTTAGTTTGCACACACTAAATTTATGGCTATTGCCAGAAGATTCGGTAGAATTTGTGCCCATGCCAAATGAGATAGAAGAGTTTATTTATAAGCAATTATTATGCAATATAAGCAAAAGTAAAAAATATTCCTTAAGGGATAATATTGCTCTAAATGGTAAAAATCATCTTTTATCAGTGGATCAATTTGACAGAGAGTCATTAGAAAATTTTTTTCGAGTAGCTGATTTGATGAAGCCTATTTCTCGCCGACAAAAAATATCAAGGATTTTAGAGGGGGCAGTCTTAGGTAATTTATTTTTTGAGGCTAGTACTCGTACTAGAGTTAGTTTTGGAACTGCTTTTTGTCGTTTAGGTGGATCTGTTTGTGATACCACTGGTTTTACATTTTCTTCTATGGCCAAAGGAGAATCTATCTATGATACAAGTAGGGTTATTGGTGGTTATGTTGACATAATGGTTGTTCGTCACCCTGAACAGGGATCGGTTGCTGAATTTTCTCGCGCTACAAATATACCAGTAGTTAACGGTGGGGATGGGCCTGGTGAACATCCTAGTCAGGCTTTATTAGATCTCTATACTATACGCACAGAATTTTCTAGATTAGGAAAGAGTATTGATGGGTCTTGTGTAGTGATGATTGGCGATTTGAAATATGGTCGTACTGTCCATTCTTTGCTAAAACTCCTTTCTTTGTACAAAGGGTTAAAAATTTCATTATTTTCTCCACCTGGTCTCGAAATGCCTGATAGTATAATCAACTATGCCTCTGTTAATGGTAATTGTGTTGATATAAAATCCTCATTAGAAGAAGGTTTAGATGGAGTTGATGTTGTTTATGCTACTCGTGTTCAAAAAGAGCGATTTACAAATCCAATGAATGAATATTTTGATAAAAAATTTCAAATAGATCTTTCTAAAATAAATTCTAATTGTAAAAAGGATACTATTGTTATGCATCCTTTACCTCGTGATGGTCGTCCTGGGGCTAATGATCTGAGCATTGATTTAAATAATGACAGTCGCTTGGCAATATTTCGTCAGGCTGATAATGGGATTCCCATAAGAATGGCAATATTTGCCATATTACTAGGGGTGGATCACTTGGTTAATAATTCATTACGCGATGTACAGTGGTCTTTACCTGCTTACATTGGGTCTGACGATTCTCCTTTCTATTGTTTGTAATATTGTTTATCTAGGATTCATAAGTTTATAAATGATTGATATAGTTGTTAAGCAGTTAGTGATTGTTTCCAGGATTAAATATGAGTGAAAAAAACGTTAAGGTTGAGAAATCTGATAGAGAAAAAGCTCTTTCAGCTGCATTATCTCAGATTGAGAAGCAGTTTGGAAAGGGTTCTGTTATGCGTTATGGCGATAATGATATACAGAATGATATACAGGTTGTTTCAACTGGCTCTTTGGGTTTGGATGTGGCTCTTGGCGTTGGAGGTTTGCCAAGAGGTCGTGTGATAGAAATTTATGGTCCAGAATCGTCAGGTAAGACTACTTTAACGCTTCAGATAATTTCAGAAATGCAAAAAATAGGGGGAACATGTGCTTTTATTGATGCAGAACATGCGCTGGATGTTCAGTACGCTTCACGATTAGGTATTGTTTTGCCTGATCTTTTAATATCCCAACCAGATACTGGTGAACAGGCTCTGGAAATAGCAGATGCATTAGTTCGTTCAGGGTCTGTTGATTTAATTGTTATTGATTCGGTTGCAGCATTGGTGCCAAAGGCTGAAATAGAAGGAGATATGGGGGATTCTTTACCTGGGTTACAAGCTCGCTTAATGAGTCAGGCTTTAAGAAAACTTACTGCTACCATAAAAAAAACAAATTGTATGGTGATTTTTATAAATCAAATAAGAATGAAGATAGGGGTTATGTTTGGCAATCCTGAAACCACAACAGGAGGAAATGCATTAAAATTTTATGCATCAGTTCGTCTAGATATAAGGCGTATTGGCTCGATAAAGAAGGGTGATGAAGTTATAGGGAGTGAGACAAGAGTAAAGGTTGTAAAGAACAAGGTTGCTCCACCGTTCAAGCAGGCTGAATTTGACATAATGTACGGATATGGCATATCTCGTGAGGGAGAAATAATTGATTTGGGTGTTTTAACTGGCGTTATTGAAAAATCTGGATCATGGTATAGTTATGCTGGGAATAGAATAGGTCAGGGAAAAGATAATGTTCGTGATCACATGAAAAATAATAAAGATATTGCATTAGAAATTGAGAATAAAATTCGTGATAATTGTATAGCTACGAATCGGCCTGTTCTTTCTTTTGATAGTGCTGTTAATGCGACTGCTTCAGAATAATTTTTTGTGAAAATTATGGCCAATACCTTACTATCATTAGCAGTCAAGTATTTATCTAGAAAGGATTATTCACAAGAATCCTTGCGCAATAAATTAAGTGTTTATTGTGATGACAATTCTGAAATAGATTCTGTTATTGAGCATTTAAAGATAAAAGGACTAATTTCTGATAAGCGTTTTGTAAATAATATTATAGATAAATATTCAATGAATTATGGATATAGTTTTATAATCAAGTTATTAAAAAGCAATGGAATAGACATCGATGTCTTTCTAGAAGAAATTTCTTTTTTAAAAGAGAGTGAGCTTGAACGTGCGCATTCTTTGATAAAAAGAAAATTTTCAAAAGGTGTTTCAGCAGATATTAAAGCTTATGCTAAACATGCTCGTTTTTTGGGTAACAGAGGCTTTGCAAAAGATGCTATATATAAAGTTATAAAATCAATATTTCACAATATTGATTAAATTACTTTTGGATAGTTATCATATTTAATCATTGCTAATATTTTGATCTTCTGAAGAAGATATATTTGCTGTATACTTATCGATGATGATTATGGGCAATTTTAATTTTTAAAATAATGATATATGCGATTGAGTTATCATTATTTTATAAATTGTAAAAAATATTGATTGCTCATAGATTTTGTTACATCATTTATATTATTGTTGTTTATTTTGTAATTTTGTATTTAATCAGGTCAGAGATGAATGTTGGTTTTCTTATTTAACAAGTCATGACAGGTAACACATGAAAATTCACGAATATCAAGGCAAGGAATTGCTTAGGCAATTTAATGTTACTGTTCCACGAGGTATCCCAGCTTTCTCTGTTGAAGAAGCTGTTTTTGCAGCAGAAAAACTTGGTGGTTCAGCTTGGGTTATTAAAGCTCAGATTCACGCTGGTGGTAGGGGTAAAGGTGGAGGTGTAAAATTAGCCAGATCCTTGGATGAGGTTAAAAAAATATCATCAGAAATTCTAGGAATGCAATTAATAACTCATCAAACTAGTGCTGATGGCCAAAAAGTTCGCAGGCTTTTGGTAGAGGAAGGGGCTGATATAAAAAAAGAGTATTACTTTAGTATAGTAACAGATAGGGGTACTCAGAAAAACTGTATTATGGCTTCTAGCGAAGGCGGTATGGATATAGAAGAAGTTGCAGCAAAAAGCCCAGAAAAAATATTAAAAGTATTTGTCGATCCATCAGAGGGACTGACAAATTTAGAGTCAGAGAAACTAGCACGTGGTATTGGTATCCCAGAGTCTTCAATAAAGAAAGCATCATTAGAATTTATAAAGTTATATAAGACATATTGCGATACAGATGCATCTTTAGTTGAAATAAATCCTATGATACTTAGCGGTAATGGAGATATAGTTTGTTTAGATGCTAAATTTAACTTTGATTCTAACTCTTTATTTCGTCATCCTGAAATACTTGAGTATAGAGATTTAGATGAAGAAGATCCTTCTGAAATCGAAGCTAGTAAATTTGATCTTGCATATATTCAGTTAGATGGGAATATAGGTTGTTTGGTAAATGGCGCTGGTCTAGCCATGGCAACCATGGACACAATAAAATTATTTGGCGGTGAGCCTGCAAATTTTCTTGATGTTGGCGGCGGGGCAACCGCATCTAAAGTTACAGAAGCCTTCAAAATCATGTTAAAAAACAAAGGTGTAAAAGCCATACTTGTTAATATTTTTGGTGGCATTATGCGCTGTGATGTTATAGCGGAGGGTGTTATTGAGGCATGTAAGGCAGTGAATCTAAAAGTACCTTTGGTTGTTAGGATGAAGGGTACTAACGAAGAATTAGGCAAGAAAATGTTAGCTGAATCTGGATTGCCTATTATTAGTGCTGATACTATGGCTGAAGCTGCAACTAAAGTTGTTTCTGCTGTTAAATAAAAATTGCCAAGGATTTATAAATGTCGATTTTAATAAACAAGAATACTAAAGTAATCACTCAGGGTATTACAGGTAAGACAGGGCAGTTTCATACTCGTATGTGTCGTGAGTATGCAAACGGCAAGAATGCTTTTGTAGCTGGAGTTAATCCTAAAAAAGCAGGTGAGGATTTTGAGGGAGTTCCAATTTTCTCTTCAGTTAAAGAGGCCAAGTTACAGACAGGCGCAACAGTATCTGTCATATATGTTCCTCCAGCCGGTGCTGCAGCTGCTATATTAGAGGCTGTTGAAGCAAATCTGGAATTGGTTATCTGTATAACTGAAGGAATACCAGTTAAGGATATGTTAGAAGTAAAAAACAAGATGTCCTCTACTAATAGTAAAACTTTACTTTTAGGTCCTAATTGTCCTGGTCTTATTACTCCAGATGAAATTAAAATAGGAATTATGCCTGGACATATACATAGGAAAGGTCGCATCGGTGTAGTTAGTCGTTCTGGCACATTAACATATGAGGCTGTTGCCCAGGTTACAGAGCTTGGTCTTGGTCAATCTAGTGCTGTTGGCATAGGAGGTGATCCTATAAATGGTTTGAAACATATAGATATATTAAGACTTTTTAATGATGATCCAGATACAGATGCTGTAATTATGATTGGAGAAATCGGAGGTCCTGATGAAGTTAATGCAGCTATTTGGGCAAAGGACAATATGAAAAAACCAGTTGTTGGATTTATTGCTGGAGTTACTGCTCCTCCTGGAAAAAGGATGGGGCATGCTGGTGCTTTAATATCTGGTGGAGCTGATACAGCTGCGGCTAAACTAGAAGTAATGGAAGAGTGTGGCATAAGAACTACAAGAGACCCGTCAGAAATGGGTAAATTGCTTAAGTCTGTTCTTTAGTAAAAAAGCCGAGGATTTATTTTATATAACCTCGGCTTTTTAGTGCATATATTGTCGCAGTTGATTTTTTAAGACGTTTTGTTATTGGATTGTTTGGCATGTTAGTAAAATCTGCTGAATATTTTTGGTGACGGTATTAAGAAATTTATTATCGCTTCATAATATTTTTTCTTAAAGATGTTTTTAATAATATTTTTATAACATTAATGAAATGAATAAAAAAATAACTATAGCTACTCGTGCTAGCAAACTTGCTTCAGCACAGGCAGAGCATGTTCGTGATCTTATAAAATCCTTATATCCAGAGATAGTTGTTGATTTTTTAGTTATAGTGACTCAAGGAGATAAAATACTTGATAGATCGCTCGCTAAAGTTGGAGGTAAGGGTCTATTTGTAAAGGAAATTGAATTAGCTTTATTAAATGGCGATGCTGATATGGCTGTTCATTCTATGAAGGATGTGCCGGCTGATATGACCGATTCCTTAGACATATGCTCTATTTTGAAAAGACATGATTCAAGGGATGTTTTTATATCTAATAAATATTCTTCTTTAGATGATTTGCCATTTGATGCAGTTGTGGGCACGTCTAGTTTACGTAGAGAAGCTCAATTAAAGTCTGTATATTCTATTTCTATTAAATGCTTAAGAGGTAATGTGGATTCTAGGCTAAAGAAACTGGACGATGGTGATTATTCTGGTATAGTGCTAGCAGCAGCCGGATTGGAAAGAATTAATTTAGGCCATCGCATATCATCTTATATAGATCCTAGTATTAGCTTGCCAGCCGCTGGTCAGGGAGCAATAGGCATACAAATTAGAGAGGATAGAAGTGATATTAGAAGTTTAGTCTCATCTTTGTCTTGCATCGATACTACTTTTTGTGTTAAAGCAGAGAGAATTGTTATGAAGGTGTTGGGAGGGTCGTGTCAGGTTCCATTAGCTGCTAATGCTTATATAAAAGGTGGGAATATTTTTCTAAAGGCAATGGTTTCTTCTGTAGATGGGAAAAAAGTTATTCGTTCGCAAGGATCTGATAACGTTGATAATTGGCAAATTCTTGGCGAATGTGTGGCTAATGATCTACTGGATAATGGCGCATATGAGATTTTGCATAGTGTTTAGTTAGGCATTTCATTTGTATGATTTTTTGTAATATTGGAATGTATGTTAGCTCAAAAAGTTTTTATTCTAACAAGACCGAATAGTAATAAAATACTATCCGATAGTCTTAACGATGCTGGTTTTGAAACTTTATCTCTTCCTTCTTTAAAAATTAAACCTTTTGATCTAAAGGATGTACCCTTTCCAGGGATTTATGATTTTATTTTTTTTTCAAGTGGCAATGCTGTTAGATGTTATCTAATTCTGTTAAATAAGATTTATGGAACCATAGAATGGCCTTCAAGCACGATAGTTGTTACGGTGGGGGTTGCAACTGCTAATAGTTTTCGTTCCTCTGATTTAATTAATATTGGCTCATTGACAGTATTGAGTCCAAATTCTTCTGCTTTGCAGATTGATTCTGAATCATTGTGGGATGTTTTAAAAAGACAGTGTTTGCATGGCAAAAGATTTCTTTTTGTTAGAGGATCAACAGGTAGAGATTGGCTTATTAACAAAGTTTCTGAGTATTGTGAGGTGGATTTGTGTTCTGTGTATTTTAGAGATAATGTAGAATGGTCTTGTTATGATTCAGGGAGATTAAAAGTCATATCAGAAAGATCTGCTATAACTGTATGGCTTTTCACTAGTATAGAGAGTATTGAGGCAACTATCAGAAATATAGTTCTTTTGAATCTTGAAGATTGGTTTAGTAGTTGTAGATTTATAGTTACACATCAGAGAATTTACAATTTTCTATCTAGTTATTTTATCAAATGTATTGGTTTTAACAAAGTTGTGATAAAAGAGTGTTTGCCTTATGACGAGTCTATTATTATGGCATGTAAGAGTATTTAATTTAGTAAGCTTTCAGATAGATGCTTTATGATTTTAAAAATAGAATTTCTCTATAATTTTTTAAGAATACTGGAAATGTAATTAGCTATGCATTATTTTAAAAAAGTATCATTATTCTTATTTCTCTTCTTTGTTTTTTCTGTTTTATTTTTTTTCCTAAAAAAGCAATTAACTGAGTATATTGAATTTGAAAAATTAGAAAATATCAAGAGAATTAATTCATTGGAAGAAAAGATAATAAGTCATGATAATGATTTATTATACAAAGCTAATAAATTATTTAATGACATAAAACATAAACAAGATTATTTAGTTCATTTATCTAGTTCAACAAAGGATGAATTATTGTTAAGGGAAATAGATAGGTTGTTGTTTATTGCTAACTGCCAATTATCAATCAGCAATAATATTGAAGGAGCTGCGTTTACGCTGGAATCTATTATATTATTTATAAACGAAGTTTCGCCTAATAATTTATTATTTAATAAATTAATGGAGGATATTAGAATAGATTTATTTGCATTGCGCAAATCTCATGCTGTTGATTTTTCAGAAAGCATTGACAAGCTTAACCGTTTATCTGATTTGATAAAGATAGGTTTTATTGATAAAAAAATATCAGATCTTCGAGATGAGGATATTAGAGCTAATTATGAAGATAATCATGGCTCGTATCAAGTTAATTCCTTTCATTTTTGGATGAACAAGTTTTTTGATGTTCTAAATCGAGTCATGAGATCATTGGTAGTTAAATTGTCAAATGTTTTGGAGCTAAGGAAAATTGACAGTTTACCAGATATTAGCCATAAAAATATAAATCTGTTATTATCCCAGCAAATATCCATAGCACAATTTTCTTTAGTTGCAAACCAACCGTCTTTGTTAAAATCTAGCATTAACTGTATTACAGAAACAATAAATACATTTTTTGACCTTAATTCTATTAAAGTTATAGAAGCTTTATCCCTGGCAGGTGATATTAATTCTTTAAACATTGAAAATAAGATTCCTGATATATCTAGAAGCTTAAATAGCATAAAAAAAATATGTTGTTCCAATATAATCAATAATTAAGTATGGATGTTTGATATATGCGTTCTTGGTTTCGTAAACTCATTATAGTGTTTGTTATGTTTTTGCTAAGTTTATCTTTTCCTGGAAATAATAACAATTATGTCACAGTGGTATTAGATTCTTGGCATCTGCGTTTATCATTAATACCAGCCTTTTTTATAGCAATATTTTTAAATCTATTTCTTTATTCTATATTCAGATTGTTCTATTATTTTTTAACTATTTTGCCTAGAATTAATTCGTATAGGAAAAAGAAATTATTTGAATCTAATAGAAGAAGTATTGAGAAAGGATTGTTATTTTTTTTAGAAAATAGATTTTCCGAGGCATTGGATATATTTTTAAGACTAATATATTCTGATATTGGCATACGATCAAAAATTATTATTGTGTTGTGTTCTGCTAAAGCATATTTTTTGTTAGGACAGAATGATAAGTCTATGGAAATGATAAAATATGCAGAAAAGATATCAAACAATAATCCAGAGTTTCTTGAGGATGTATTAACATTAAAGACGTCTATTCTAATCGACATGAAATTGCCAAAAGATGCTGCTGATTGTTTATTAAAGCTTAACAGCATAATAGAGGTTCAATACCCTATTGTTCTTCAGCTATCATTAAAAGTAGAAATTATGTTGGGAAATCATACTAAAGCAATTGATAATGCTAGGTTATTGTTATATGACAATGGTATAGATAAAAATTATTTATATGAGGCAATAAATAATTCTGGATCTGAGCTTTTAAAAGACATGATAAATAAAGGTTTACCATTGAAACAGCAATGGAAAAATTTTACTCATAATGAACGCATGTTGCCTGAAATAGCTTTAGTCTATTCTAGAGCTCTTATTGCTAATGGAAATTATTCTGAATCAGAAAAATTGCTAGAGCTGGTTCTTTCCAAGAAACTTAATAATGATATATTATACGAATACACAAAATGTAAATCAGATCAAGTCTCTCATCGTTTATCAAAAGTTGAATATTGGATAGAAATTTATGGGGATAGTCCAGATTTATTAAATGCACTAGGTATTTTATGTTTGCATTCTCAATTATGGGGGCAAGCGGAGTATTATTTTTCTAAGAGTTTGGATATAAGAGATGATGCTCAAATCCATATGTTGTTTGGTATTATGTACAAATGTCTTAATAGGGAAGAGGATACGATAATCCAACTATTTAAGTCGTTAAAGAGTACTGATAGTTTGTTTATTCCAGAAATAGTTAATAGTTATAGATCATCGTTGGATGGATTAACTAATAATTCAAATAATAAGGAATTTCATGAGTATTCAGATAATATAATAAGTAGTCATGAGCAGTACGTAGATGATCAGTATTTTGATAGTGCCCCCTTGCCTGGATCGTTTTTTGATAATCTAGAGGATTTAAAAACAAATAAAGATTAGTTCTGTGATAAATTAATAGTCAAATTTTTATTTTTTAAGGGTTATGTTTTTATGAGTTTAAATAATGTTGCATCTGGTAATAATATTCCAGAAGAGTTTAATGTGATTATAGAAATATCAATGAATTCAATGCCAGTTAAATATGAGGTTGATAAAGAGACTGGTGCTATTTTTGTAGATCGTTTCATACTAACATCAATGAATTATCCATGTAACTATGGATATATACCTGGAACTTTATCTAAAGATGGAGATCCATCCGATGTGCTTGTGATTACACCATTCCCTGTGCAAGCAGGATCCGTTATTAGATGTAGAGCTATTGGAATGTTGGAGATGGAAGATGAGTCTGGTGTTGATGCAAAAATATTGGCGCTTCCTATAAGTAAGATATACGCTACATACAGCAATATTAGTTCATACATCGATCTTCCAGAAAATGAAATAAGGCGCATACAACATTTTTTTGAGCATTATAAAGATTTGGAGAAAGGGAAATGGGTCAAAGTAAAAGGCTGGAGAGATAATAAAAGTGCGCATGAGGAAATTATGAGTAGTATTAGATTTTATGAAAGTCAAAGAAATCTATAGCTATATAGTAAGTGTTATTTATAATAGGCTACTATGCTCTGAGTTTAAAATCATTATCAGTTATAAGAGTGGAAACTATCAATAGAGATGCTTGGAAATTTTGTGTTGCTCCAATGTTGGGTGTAACTAATAGGCATTGCCGTTTTCTTTATAGGTGTTTAAATTCGCATATTCGTTTGTACACAGAGATGGTAACTACTGCTGCCCTAATGAGAAGCAAGGATATTTTCCATAGATATTTAGACTTTGACGAATCTCAGCATCCTGTTGTTCTTCAGATAGGTGGTAATAATCCTTTTGATTTGGCAAAATCAGCTCGTATCGGGGAGAGTTGCGGTTATGATGAAATTAATATAAATTGTGGTTGCCCATCAAGAAGAGTCGTAAGTGGTTCATTTGGTGCTTGCTTAATGAAAGATGTTGATCTAGTCTCAGATTGTTTGAAGGCTATAATGGATTCTGTTAGTATCCCTGTATCAATAAAGCATCGTATTGGGATAGATAATGTTGACTCTTATCAGTTTGTTAGGGATTTCGTTGGTGAAATCCATAATACTGGTTGTAAAATATTCATAGTTCATGCAAGAAATGCTATTTTAAATGGTCTTTCTCCTAAAAAAAATAGGGATATTCCTATTCTAAAATATGATTATGTATATAACTTAAAAAAAGATTTCCCGGATGCTGTAATCATTTTAAATGGGGGCATATCTGGTATAAGCTCTGTGAAGAATGTAGAAAATTTTGTTGATGGGGTTATGATTGGACGTTATATTATGTCTAACCCACTTTTTTTGTTGGATATAGGATCTATTTTTTATAAAGAAAATAAAGTTAATTATGATAATTTAATAAATAATTTAATTAAATATGCTGATAGGGAAACAAGTAATGGAGTGCCACTTCGTGTTATAGTTAAACCGATGCTCAATTTATTTAAAGGCACTACTGGTGCTGGTTTGTGGCGCAGAATGTTATCAAATACAGTATCTTTATCAAAAAATGATCCAGGGCTAATATCTATGGCATGGGATGCTATAGGTGATAAGACTGTCATTTTGTAGTATTTGCAACAAGTTTTTATTTTTTTGATTTTCGTGCTTAATTTTCTTAATCATAATATTCTGCTAATTTGTTTTATAAATTAATAATTTATTATGCTTTTTATCAAAAGATTAGTATGTGTCTTTAAAATGGCAGTTTATTATGATTATATTTTAATAGTAATTTTAATAGTAATTAAGTGAATAATTTAACACATTTTATGCGATAAGATATGTCTGGTAATTCTTTAGGTAAGTTGTTTTGCGTAACTAATTTTGGTGAGTCTCATGGTCCTGCCATTGGATGTATAGTTGATGGATGTCCACCTGGCATGAAGCTTGATGTTTCTGACATACAGAATGAGTTAGACAGGCGTCGTCCTGGCACATCCCGTCATGTTACTCAAAGGCAAGAAGAAGATAAAGTTGAAATTTTATCAGGAATATATGATGGCCAGACAACTGGGGCTCCTATTGGTTTACTTATAAGAAATACAGATGCTCGTAGTAAAGATTACGCTAATATAGAGGATACTTTTAGACCTGGTCATGCTGATTATACTTATTGGCATAAGTATGGGATTAGGGATCCAAGAGGGGGGGGCCGGTCTTCAGCAAGATTGACAGCTCCTACCGTTGCTGCTGGCGCGATTGCTAAAAAGTGGCTTTCCAAAAATAAAAATATTATTATTCGTGGATATATGAGTCAATTAGGCGCTATAAAAATACCTTTTGTATCTTGGGATGAGATAGACAATCCTTTTTTTTCTCCAAATAAGAGAATAGTTCATGAACTTGAAGCCTATATGGATGATTTACGAAAAAGTGGCAATTCTGTTGGATCTCGTATAGAAATATTAGCGGAGAATCTACCATGTGGTTTAGGTGAGCCTATTTACGATAGGTTAGATTCTGACATAGCCCATATAATGATGGGATTGAATGCTGTAAAAGGAATTTCAATAGGGGCTGGTTTTGATTGTATATCTCAGCTCGGATCAGTTCATGGTGATGAGATCACACCAGATGGTTTTTTAACTAACAATGCTGGTGGCATATTGGGTGGTATTTCAACTGGTCAGGATATTACTGTTTCTTTAGCCATTAAGCCTACTTCTAGCATAAGGGTAGCAAAAAAATCTGTAGACACAAAGAATAATCCTTGTTTAGTGCAAACATTTGGTCGACATGATCCATGTGTTGGTATAAGAGCTGTTCCTATAGGAGAAGCTATGCTGGCGATAGTTCTTATGGATCATGTTTTAAGATACAGAGGCCAGTGTGGTTCATAAATATAGTTTATACTTAATATGATTTTTTATAATTATTGTTTTTAAGAGGTTTTTATGGCAAAAACTCTGTATGATAAGCTTTGGGACGCACATGTTGTTCGAAAAGAGTCAGATGGTACAAGTTTAATTTATATTGATAGACACTTGCTTCATGAAGTAACTAGCCCACAGGCTTTTGAGGGTTTGTACTTATCTAGGAGAAAGCCATGGCGCATAAATGCTAATCTAGCCGTGGCAGATCATAATGTTCCAACAAATAACCGTGATAATGGAATAGATGATCCTATATCTAAACTACAAGTAGATACACTAGATGATAACTGTGAAAAATATGGCATAGTTGAATTCAAGATGAATGATTTGCGACAAGGTATAGTTCATGTTGTAGGACCAGAACAGGGTGCTACTTTGCCTGGGATGACTGTTGTCTGTGGTGATTCTCATACTAGTACGCATGGTGCAATAGGAGCGTTGGCTTTTGGTATTGGAACTTCAGAGGTAGAGCATGTTTTAGCAACTCAAACTTTATTAATGAAGAAAAACAAAAACATGTTAGTAAATGTAGAGGGGAGAATCCCTTCTGGTTGCTCTGCAAAAGATATTATTTTGTATATTATTGGAGTAATAGGTACAGCAGGTGGCACTGGATATGCAATAGAGTTTGCTGGTAAGGCTATTTATGATTTGTCCGTAGAAGGTAGAATGACTATTTGTAATATGGCTATTGAGGCAGGTGCAAGATCAGGTATGGTTGCTGTTGACTCTAAGACAATAAGTTATTTTAAAGGATTGCCATTTTCTCCAAAGGATGAGATGTGGTATAAAGCTGTAGAATATTGGGAAAGTTTACACAGTGATGAGGGGGCTATTTTTGATAGAATTGTTAATATAGATGCTAATAAAATACAGCCTCAAGTAACTTGGGGCACTTCTCCAGAGATGGTTTTGTCTATTAATTCTAGAATTCCTAATCCAATCGAAGAAAAAGATCCTGTAAAAAGAAGTAGTATAGAAAGAGCCTTAGAATACATGGGTCTTTTGCCAGGTACTCCTATAGTTGATATAAAAATAGATAAGGTCTTTATAGGATCTTGCACTAATTCTAGAATAGAGGATCTGCGTGCTGCAGCTTCTGTAATTAATGGAAGAAAGATATCATCTAATATTAAACTGGCTATGGTAGTTCCAGGTTCTGGGTTAGTAAAAAAACAGGCCGAAGAGGAGGGTCTTGATAAGATCTTTATTAGAGCTGGTTTTGAATGGAGAGAGCCTGGTTGTTCTATGTGTTTAGCTATGAATTCTGACAAGTTAAATCCCGGAGAGCGGTGTGCATCTACTTCTAATCGTAATTTTGAGGGTCGTCAGGGTCAAGGTAGTAGAACACATTTAGTAAGCCCTACTATGGCAGCAGCTGCGGCAATTGCTGGTCACTTTGTAGATCATAGAGAACTTGATAACTGAGTATTATTATATCATGCAAGAATTTAGTATACATGAAGGCCTAGTAGCCCCATTAGATAGAGAGAATGTCGATACTGATCTTATTATTCCCAAGCAATTTTTAAAATCTATTAAACGTACAGGTTTTGGTCCAAATTTATTTGATGAGTTAAGATATTTGGATCATGGTGAGCCAGGAATTGATAATAGTACACGTCCTTTAAATAAAGATTTTGTCCTTAATAAGGATAGATATCAAGGAGCTACTATATTGCTTACTAGAAAGAATTTTGGTTGTGGATCAAGTAGAGAGCATGCCCCTTGGGCTCTTACTCAATATGGTTTTAGAGTTATTATAGCTCCATCTTATGCTGACATATTTTTTAATAATAGTTTTAAAAATGGTTTGTTGCCTATAGTATTATCTGAAAATAATGTAGATTTTTTATTTAAATCAGTGAAAAACCAAATTGGTTATAAGATTAAAGTAGACCTAATTAATCAAGTTGTTATAACAGATGATGATAAGCATATGAATTTTGATATAGATCAATTCAGGAAATATTGTTTAGTTAATGGGCTTGATGATATAAGTCTTACATTACAGCATAAAGAAAATATTAGAGAGTTTGAAGATATTCATTTAAGAAAATATCCTTGGTTGAATATTTAAATCTATTTATAAATTAATGTTATTGGCTGGAGATAATATGTCTAATACTATTGCTGTTTTAGCTGGTGATGGAATAGGACCCGAAATTGTTGAGCAAGCAGTCCGTGTCTTATCATCGCTGAATATAGATCTTGAAATGAAAGACGCATTAGTAGGAGGGGCCGCTTTTGATAGATTTGAGCATCCTTTACCGGACTCTACTTTAGAGTTAGCTAAAAATTCTCATGCAGTGCTTTTTGGTGCTGTTGGTGACTGGAAATATGATTATTTGCCTAGAGAATTACGTCCAGAGCAATCAATTTTAGGATTGCGTAAAAAATTAGGTTTATTCGCTAACCTGAGGCCTGCTTTTTTATATAAAGAGTTATCGAACTCATCTACGTTAAAGTCTGATATTGTTTCTGGTTTAGATTTGCTAATAGTTCGCGAATTGACTGGCGATGTGTATTTCGGCACGCCGAGAGGTATTAGGAGTGCAATTGATGGCAATTTTATTGGTGATCGTGAAGGTTTCGATACTATGCGATATGCAGAACCAGAAGTGCGCAGAATAGCTAAGGTAGCTTTTGAATCAGCAATGAAGCGTCGTAAGAAATTATGTAGTGTTGATAAGGCTAATGTTTTGGAGACATCACAATTTTGGAGAGACATAGTTATTGATACTGCTAAAGGTTATCCTAGTGTAGAGTTGAGTCATATGTATATTGATAATGCAGCTATGCAGCTTATAAAGGATCCATGTCAGTTTGATGTAATAGTAACAGGGAATTTATTTGGCGATATATTGTCTGATGAGGCAGCAATGTTGACTGGATCTATAGGCATGTTGCCTTCTGCTTCTTTAAATTCTAATTATCAAGGACTGTATGAGCCAAGTCATGGATCTGCTCCTGATATAGCAGGAAAAGGAATTGCAAATCCTTTAGCAACCATCCTCTCTGCTTCTATGTTATTAAGATATTCACTTAATCTAAAAAATTATTCTGATATGATAGATAAAGCAGTTCAAAATGTTTTATCTAGTGGATTTCGTACTGCTGATATTTATGAAAAAGGAACTACTAAGGTTGGAACATCTGAAATGGGAGATGCTGTTATAAATGCATTAAGGTTACTTTAAAATCTATTAAATTTTAATTAAATTAAATCTTTTAAATATAATTAAGTTCTATTTAAAGCTTATTTTGCGAGAGTGAATAAAAATGATTCAAGCGGTCGGTTTAGTAGGATGGCGTGGAATGGTTGGTTCTGTTTTAATGAAAAGAATGAGAGACGAGGGTGATTTTTCTCTTATAGAGCCAGTTTTCTTTTCTAGTAGCAATGCTGGTGCTAATGCTCCTGAATGGGCAGATGGAGCAGGAAATTTAAAAGATTCTTATGATATTCAGGAATTAAGAAAATTACCAATCATTATCTCTGCTCAGGGTGGAGATTATACAACAGCAGTTCATGGAAAGCTCAGACAAGAAGGTTGGAATGGTATATGGATAGATGCAGCTAGTACTCTTAGGATGAATAATGATGCTGTTATTATCCTTGATCCTGTTAATCGTTCGGTTATAGACTCTGCTTTACAGAAAGGTGTTAAGGATTTTATAGGCGGAAACTGCACTGTAAGTTGTATGTTAATGGGATTAGCTGGATTATTTAATAATGATCTTATCGAGTGGGCTACTTCAATGACTTATCAGGCTGCTTCTGGTGGTGGTGCTCAACATATGCGAGAGTTATTAAATCAATTCGGATTCATAAATTCTTCGGTTTCTAGTTTATTAGATGATCCTGCCTCAGCAATTCTTGAAATCGATAGAAAAGTTTTATGTATCCAGAAGAGTAGTGATTTGCCACAAAAGAATTTTGGTGTTCCACTAGGAGGCAGTTTAATACCGTGGATAGATAAAGACCTTGGTAATGGGATGTCTAGAGAAGAATGGAAAGCTGGCGCGGAAACAAATAAGATTCTTGGCCATAACGATACTAATTCTATAAGCATAGATGGTTTGTGTGTCAGAATAGGCGCCATGAGGTGTCATAGTCAAGCTCTAACCTTAAAACTTAAGAAAGATATTCCTCTAAATGAAATAGAAGATATTATAAGTGCCGGCACTAAGTGGGCTAAAGTTATT
Source organism: Candidatus Kinetoplastibacterium blastocrithidii (ex Strigomonas culicis) (assembly GCF_000319245.1). Classification (NCBI taxonomy): domain Bacteria; kingdom Pseudomonadati; phylum Pseudomonadota; class Betaproteobacteria; genus Candidatus Kinetoplastidibacterium; species Candidatus Kinetoplastidibacterium blastocrithidiae. Next base: position 385,812 of record NC_019814.1, read on the forward strand.
CCTAATAATAAGGAAGAAACAATGTCGAAATTAACTCCAATTGCCGTAACAGGAACTTTAGATATTCCTGTAGGAAGATTAAGGAAATTATCTATGGGGTCAAAATATATTAGTGCTTTTACGATTGGTGATCAATTATTATGGGGAGCTGCTGAGCCCTTGAGACGCATGTTGCGTATAGTACTAGGGGAGAATTAGATCTTAATAACGCAGTAAATATATCAGTATTTTGTACTAATATTTTATTGCGTTAATTTTTGAGCTCCATATTTTTTCATTAAAAATTAAAGAGTGTTTTTAGTATGTATAGAATTGCTATGGGCATTTCTTACAATGGTTCTGGCTTCTGTGGATGGCAAACTCAGTCAAATCTTTGTTCAATACAAGATGTTATAGAAAATGCTTTGTATAATTTTTCTGGGTTTAAGAAGATAAAGGTAGTATGTGCTGGTCGTACTGATGCAGGGGTTCATGCAGTTAATCAAGTTATACATTTTGATACAAATTTAGATAGAAAAATGGAATCTTGGGTTAGAGGGGTTAATTCTTTTTTGCCAAATTCTGTTTCTGTTGTATGGTCTCAGCTCGTAGATAATGACTTTCATGCTCGTTTTAGTGCGATATCTAGAACATATTCTTACATTATATATTGTTCTAAAGTGCGTTCAGCTATTTATAATGATTTAGTTGGATGGAGTTTTTATGTTTTAGACATTGATTTAATGAGACGTGCTATTGATTTGTTAGTAGGGGAACATGATTTTAGCAGTTTTAGATCATCTCAGTGTCAGTCAAAAACCCCTATTAGAACTGTTTATAGTGTTAGCCTTAATAACTATGGACCATTTATAGTTTTTACTATAAATGCCAATGCTTTTCTGCAACATATGATTCGTAATATAGTAGGCTCATTAATTTATATTGGACGGAGAAATAGAGATCCTATTTGGATTAAAGAATTACTTTTAGCCAAAGATAGAACAAAAGGATTTTCAACTTTTTCCCCTAATGGTTTATATTTAATGGATATTGAATACCCATCTAATTTTCATATAAATAAAAAAAACAGCAATAATCAAATTTTTTTAAATTTTTGAGATAATTAATAATTATTATGATAAATAATAGAGTGAGAATAAAAATATGTGGATTTACAAAGGAGGATGATATTATCTCTGCCGTTAATTCTGGAGTAGATGCTGTAGGAATGGTTTTCTATGAGAAAAGTAAACGTTTCATCTCTATAGATAGGGCTGTAGCTTTGAAAAAAGAAATACCGGCATTTGTAAATTTGGTAGCTTTATTTGTCAATGCATCTAAAGATAAGGTTAAAGAGGTTCAGGATGCTATTTATCCTGATTACTTGCAGTTTCATGGAGATGAATCTCCAGAAGTATGTGCTAGCTTTAAACAGAAATATATAAAAGCCTTTCGTGTAGGTTCTCCAACACTAAACTCTGGTGATAGTTTATTAAATGAGTGCTTGAATTATATTAATGCAGATGGATGGTTATTTGATAGTTATAGTTGTGGTTATGGTGGAAGTGGCAAGACTTTTAATCATGATCTGTTGAAACATATATGTACTAAATCCATAAATAAAAGACCTATAATACTATCCGGTGGTTTAAGTATAGATAATATAATAGATTCTATAAATTATTTACATCCATGGGCTATTGATATAAGTAGTGGAGTTGAACTGGAGCCTGGTATAAAGTCTATTGTTAAAATCAGAGAGTTAATTAATTTAGTAAATAGTTGTTCTTATAATTAAATAGTTAAGTTATATTGCTATATCCTTGATTATGTTTTATTTGCAGATTTTTGAAATAAGATATAAAATTATAGACTTATGAAGTTATGAAGGCGGTTAGCTCAGACGGTTAGAGCGCTACGTTGACATCGTAGAGGTCGTTGGTTCGATTCCAATACCGCCTACCATTTTATAGGATTAATGCTAGCAATTTCTTTACTATTATAGATGATATATAAGTAGTGTGCTCGATAGAATATTTATAGTGAAATTGTTATCTTGTCTAAATCAATAGCTTAAATTATTTACGTTCTAGTATGTATAATTTATTTGCCATTATAGAGAAATTTATTTTTAATATCCCTCTTTTTCTAAACCTGGCAAAATATACATTTACTAGTATTATTGCTAACTGTTATATAACGGATATTTGATGATAATAATTACCTTTCCAGATGGTGTTCAGATTAGGTATAAGGATCAGGTTACAGTTTCACAGTTGATTACAGATCTTGATTGTGGATCTGAAGAAATAGTAGCTGCTTATATAAGTCTGGAAAGTAAAAAATTAGAAATAGTTGATACTAGCTTTTCTATAAAAAATAATGCTCAAGTTAGATTAATAAGAAAAAATGATAATGAATGGTTAAATATATTAAGACATTCCACAGCACATTTACTTGCTTATGCGGTTAAAGAATTATTTGAAGATGCTAAAATAGCAATAGGACCGGTTATAGAAAACGGTTTTTACTATGATATTGCTTGTAAAAAATCATTTAACGAAGATGATCTTAAGATAATTGAAAAAAGAATGATTGATATTTCTCTAAGAAATGAAAGTATTGTTAGAGAGGAATGGGATAGAAATTTTGCTATAGATTTCTTTAAAAATAAAGGTGAATTTTACAAGGTTGATTTAATATCTAAAATACCTATGGGTGAGGCAATTTCTATATATAGGGAAGGCAACTTTCTAGATTTATGTAGAGGTCCTCATGTGCCTTCAACTGGACACTTAAAGTATTTTAAGTTGTTAAAACTATCGGGTGCGTATTGGCATGGTGATAGTAATAACGAAATGTTACAAAGGATATACGGAACAGCATGGTCTACTAGAGAGGATCTTGATAAATATTTAGAAATGTTAAAGCTTGCAGAAAACAGTGATCACCGAAAAGTAGGTAGAGATCTTGATTTATTTCACTTTCAAGAAGAAGCTCCTGGTTTAGTATTTTGGCATGCTAATGGTTTGTTGGTGTGGCAGCAAATTGAATCTTATATGAGAGATATTTATTCTAAGAATGGATATAAAGAAGTAAGGACTCCTCAGATAATAGATATTTCATTATGGAAGAAAACAGGGCATTGGGATAATTATCGTGAAAATATGTTTACTGTAAGCTCTGAAAATAGGAGTTATGCTCTAAAACCAATGAATTGTCCAGGGCACATACAAATATTCAATTCTAAGTTGCATTCATATAAGGAACTTCCTATTAGGTACGGTGAATTTGGTTGTTGTCATAGAAATGAGTCTTCTGGCTCCTTACATGGATTAATGAGGTTGCGTGGGTTTACGCAAGACGATGGTCATATATTTTGCACAGAAGAACAATTACATGAAGAATGTACTTTATTTACAAAATTGTTGCAAAAAGTATACATGGATTTTGGCTTTACTGATATTACTTACTGTATTGCGACTAGACCTAAGAAAAGAGTAGGTAGTGATTTGATATGGGACAAAGCTGAATCTGCTCTAATGGATAGTCTAAATAGTATTAATTGTGATTTTTCTATTAATGAAGGCGAAGGGGCATTTTATGGCCCAAAAATTGAATATACACTTAGAGATGCTATAGGTAGAAGTTGGCAATGTGGTACGGTTCAGGTTGACTTCTCAATGCCTAATCTTCTCAATGCTGAGTATGTTAATAGTGAAGACTGTCGTCAAAATCCAGTCATGATCCATCGTGCTATACTAGGATCTATGGAGCGTTTTATAGGCATTTTAGTTGAGCATTATGCTGGAGTTATGCCGCTATGGTTAGCGCCAACTCAAGCTATGATATGTTGTATTTCTGAGCAATCTATTGAATATGCTAGGTCAATTTACTCTTTATTGCTTAGTAAAAAATTTAGAGTTGAGATTGATTTGCGTAATGAGAAAATAGGACGTAAAATTCGTGAACATAGTCTAAAGAAAATACCTTATATCATTGTAGTGGGTGAGAACGAAAAAAAAGATTGCAATATTTCAGTTCGGAGTCATGGTTCTATAAATCTTAGGCAGATGAGCTTGGAAAATTTTATAATTCATTTAGATTCGGATATATCTATGAGGCGTGTTGTAGCATCATAGGTCGCAAAATAAATATTTTTTAGGAGTTTTTGATATCGTCACTGAAAAAACTAATCGCATCAATGGTGAAATCCGTATCCCCGAGGTGCGTCTTATAGGAATAAATGGGGAGCAGTTAGGTATTGTAAAGATTTCTGAGGCTTTACGTCTTTCTGAGCAGCATCAGGTTGATCTGGTTGAGATTGCACCAAATGCTGTTCCTTCTGTCTGTCGCTTAATGGATTATGGTAAATTTAAATATAAAGAACAGAAGAGACAGGCTGAGGCAAAAGCTAAACAAAAAGTAATTCAGGTGAAGGAAGTAAAGTTTAGACCTTCTACAGATGAAGGTGATTACAATGTTAAACTTAAAAATCTACGACGTTTCTTGGATGATGGAGATAAAGCTAAGGTAACACTCCGTTTCAGAGGACGTGAAATGGCTCACCAAGAGTTAGGTATGCGAGTATTAGAGAGAATTCGTAAAGATTTATCAGATTCGGCTATAGTGGAATCGATGCCAAGATTAGAGGGAAGACAAATGGTAATGATGCTTGCTCCTAATAAGAAGATGATGCCCAATAAAGATTGATGTTCTTATATTTTAAGAGAATGATCCATATCTTGTGTATGATTTGTATTATTTGTGTTGGCTAAGGTTAGATTTTATGCATGTTTTATTTATTATTGATCCTATAAATTCTTTGAAGGCGTATAAAGATACTTCTGTTTCTATAATGCGTGCTTTGATTGATAGAGGCCATCGTGTCAGTATTGCAATGCAAAATGATGTTTTTATCGATTCTGATAATATAGTTAAGTCGAATGCTAACTCTATTTGCATTGATGATGATTTAAGTAAAAGCACTTGGCATTCTATAACTGATGTTTTTTATAGGTTTCCATTGAGTAATTTTGATGCAGTATTGATGCGCAAAGATCCACCATTCGATTTAGAATATCTTTATACAACACACTTATTGGAAATTTCAGAAAGACAAGGTGCAAAAATTTTTAATAGTCCTGGTTCTATACGTAATCATCCAGAGAAGTTATCTATAATGGAGTTCCCTGAAATAATATCCCCTACATTAGTTACTAGCAATATAGGTTTTTTGAAAAATTTTTATGTGCAGTATAAGGATATTATAATTAAGCCACTTGATGGAATGGGTGGGGTTGGTGTTTTTAGAATAAAAGAAGATGATTCAAATTTAAATGTTATTTTAGAGGTATCTACACATAATGGCATGACTACTGTCATGGCGCAAAAGTATATACCTGATATAGTTGATGGAGATAAAAGGATATTAATTGTTGGAAATAGAATAATTCCATTTTGTTTAGCTAGGCTACCTTTGATGGGTGATCATCGAGGTAATCTTGCAGTGGGTGGGATAGGTAAAGTTCAAAAATTATCTGATAGTGATATTAATATAGCAAACATTGTTTACAATAGATTACATGGGCGTGGTCTTTATATAATTGGTTTAGATATAATAGGCAGATATTTAACTGAGATAAATGTAACGAGTCCTACATGTTTTGTAGAAATTTCAGAGCAAGCTGGTTTTAATATTGCTAATATATTCGTAGAGTTTTTAGAAAAAAAAGTAAATTAGATTTTATATTTAAGTTTATCCATGAATAGTGTATAATATTATGTTATCCAAAAATGTTACTGTTAATAATGAGTACGGATTAAATGCTACTGAGTCTATTAAATTGACTAATATTGCAAGTAGTTTTCAAAGTGATGTTTTTATCTCTAGTAATTCTCGCAGAGTAAATGCAAAAAGCATAATGGGTGTTATGATGCTAGCTGCTTGTAACGGAACAAATATCAAAATAGAGACTAATGGGATAGACTCTGAGGAAGCTATGGATGCTATTGTTGATTTTTTCAATAAATAATAAATGTTAGTTTGGCAAAAAATTAATAATCATTACTCATTTATCAGTCGATCCAAAACCACCTTCTCCCCTAGGATTTTGAAAGGAAAAGTTTTCTACTATCTTGAAATTTGGTCTTATTATTGGGAGAAATATCATTTGAGCAATCCTTTCGCCAGGCGAAATGCAGATGTCTGTTTTCGACTCTACGCTATTTCTGTTCCATACGCTTATCAGTATAGGTCCGGAATAGTCAGCATCAATTACTCCAGCCGTATTTCCCAATACTAGACCTTTTTTATGTCCTAAACCAGACCTTGGTAGTATCATTGCCATCATACTATTATTATTCATATGAATGGATATACCAGATGGTAATAGTTGAGCCATATTTCCAGGCTTTATTTTTATCGGTTTATCTATGCAAGCATATAGATCTATAGCAGCAGCAAGGTCTGTTTGATAAGTTGGAGGCCCCCATAATTTTATTATTCGATCATCTAATATCTTTATTTCTATATCAATTTTAGACATATTTATACTTGTACCTGTCATTAGTTAAAATATTTCCATTCTATTACGAATTTCAAGCATTAGTCTTCTTGCTGCTTCTATTTTGCTCATTTTAGGAATTTTATATGATCCATTTAAATCAAAAAGCACTAATGTTGTCATATCTAATTCAAACGATTCAATAGCCATATTGCCTACTATTAATTGTACTTTTTTATTTAAAAGTTTCATTCTGGCATTTTCATCTAGGTTTTCTGTTTCTGCAGCAAATCCTACACACCAAGGAGCATTATTAATTTTAGCAACTTCTGTTAGAATATCTTTATTAAGAGTAAATGATATATCTGGAAGAGTTTTTGAATCATTATTTTTTTTAATTTTACTATTACTAAAATTTTTTATTTTCCAATCGCATACTGCAGCTACAGATATAAATATGTCAGTTTTATTGACATTGCTCATTACTGCTTTATACATTTCTTCAGCTGTCGTTACTTTAAAGAACTCAATATTGCTAGGAATATTGAGCGATGTTGGCCCGGTAACCATCGTTACTATTCCTCCAGATTCCTTTGCTGCTCTTGCTATAGCATAACCCATCTTACCAGATGATCTATTACTAATGAATCTAACAGGATCAATGGGCTCAATAGTAGGCCCAGCTGTTATAAGTATTTTTTTACCTTCTAATATTTTATCCTTTGATGAGGATATTATTTCTTCTATAATATTATCAGTTGCTGATAGCCGCCCAATGCCAATATCACCGCATGCTTGTTTTCCAGAATCTGGTCCTATAATACTCACATTATCTTTTATTAATTGATTAATATTTCGTTGTGTGCTTACATTATTCCACATTTCTCTATTCATTGCCGGTGCTATAAATAGCGGACATTTTCTAGCTAGACAAATCGATGATAATAAATCATCTGCCATTCCATTAGCTATTTTTGCTATAAAATTTGCAGTTGCTGGTGCAATTAATATCAAGTCATTACAACGACCAATATTTATATGCGTCATGCCGTTATAGAATCTATCTTCATTTTCTTCAGTGAATACTGGTCTGCCAGACAAAGCCTGCATTGTAACAGTAGTAATGAATTTTTGAGCTGATTTTGTCATTACTATGTCTACAATTGCTCCATTATCTATCAGTGCTCTAGTTAATTCGGCTGCTTTGTAGCAAGCTATACTACCAGTTATCCCTAATACTACATGTTTTTTATCAAGATCTAACATTTTATTGATTTTTTAAATGAACTATTTTTTATATATATTTAAGTTTTTTGAGAAAAAATTATTTGCAATAAAAATTAAAAATCCCAGGCTTATCGTGATATCTGCAATATTGAATACTGGCAAGTAAATGTTATTGTAATGAAGTGATATAAAATCTATGACATAACCATGAGTTATTCTATCAAGAACATTACCTAATGTGCCACTAAGTATCAATATGGTAGCAAATCTTAGTCTAATAGATGCAATATTTTCATTTCTATCTAACTTGTATAAAACTATTATCATGAATATCGATGCTATAATTCCTATAGATATTAGTAGATATTTTTGCCATTCTTGGTTTTGATCTGACAGCAGACCAAATGATGCTCCATAGTTATATATAAGTGTTATATTTAAAAATGGTAATACATTCAAATCACTTCCGTAAGATAGGTGTTTGTTATAATATAATTTTGTTACAATATCTGTAAACACTAGGAAAAGTACACTAATAGCATACATTATGCTATTAGTGTACGATAAGTTAGCGAAATACCGACTATTAATCATATTTAATATCCATGATCTATTCAGCCAAGTTCCCAGCACATCTACTGCAGATATCTTGATAACTACCATAATCTCTGACATCTTCAGTATAATGCCAGCAGCGCTCGCATTTTTTGTTACTAGATACCTTCACATCAATTATTATATGATCACTATCATGCTTATAGACAGATACCTTTGAAACAATTAATATAAATTTTAATTCATCTTTTAAGCTATCTAGAATTTCTTTATCAGTTGGATTGGCATATATATGCACTTCAGCTTGTAAAGAAGATCCAAGTTTTCCAGTATTTCGTATTTCTTCTATCTTTTTTTGAGTCAAATCTCGTATTGCTCTAATGCGATCCCATTTTTTGATTAGCATTATATTATCAATGTTATCAAGTCCTAAGTTATGGTGCGTATCAGTGAATATTGTAACATTGTGATTCATTTTTACATTGTGATCTACTGCATTTGTTTCTAGCAAAGCTTTCCAGGCCTCTTCTGATGTAAAAGATAAAACTGGAGATAGCATTTTTATAAGAGTTTGTGTAATTTCTGACAAAGCACTTTGAGCGGATTTTCTTGATAAGCTATTTGGTTTAGTTGTGTATAGTCTATCTTTTAAAATATCTAAATAGAATGCCCCTAGCTCTTCTGAGCAAAAATGTTGCAATTTTGATATTGCTGTATGAAAGTCATATTTTTCATAATGAAAAATCACATCTTTCTGTATTTTATGTGTTACACATAGAAAATATCTATCTATTTCTAATAAATTATCATATTCTATAAATTGCTCGTTTCTATTAAAGTCATTAAGATTTGCGAGAAGGAATCTTATTGTATTGCGAATTCTGCGGTAACTTTCAACGACTCTATTAAGTATTTCATCTGATATGTGCATTTCTCCGGAATAGTCTGTAGTAGCAACCCATAACCTTAGTATTTCTGCGCCTAAAGAATTACATATTTCTTTAGGCGATATTATATTTCCTAATGATTTGCTCATCTTTCGACCATTCTGGTCTACAAAGAACCCATGGGTAAGAACTGATTTATAAGGGGACTTTCCATACAACATACAACCGATTAGCAAAGAAGAATGAAACCATCCTCTATGTTGATCTGATCCCTCTAGATACAAGTCTACAGGCCAGTCAAGTATATTTTTATGAGATCCATCAATATCATTACCTAGACCTCCAATTACAGTAGCATGAGTAGATCCAGAATCAAACCATACGTCTAATGTGTCTTGATTTTTTTTATATAATTCTGATTCATTTTTTTCTATTAGTTCATTTACATTTATTTCTTGCCATTCCTCTATTCCATTTTTTTCTATTCTTAATGCTATTTTCTCTAAAAGTTCAATTGTTCTGGGATGGATGTCTCCTGTTTCTTTATTTATTAGAAAAGCTATAGGAACCCCCCATTTTCTTTGCCTTGATAAGGTCCAGTCTGGCCTATTAGCTATCATGGATTTTAGACGTTCTTTTCCCCATGCTGGATAGAATATTATATTATCAATATTTGATAAGGCTGATTCTCTGACTGTTATATCATTATGTTTAATATCCATTCCAGCAAACCATTGACGGGTTGCCATTAGGATAATTGGTGTTTTATGGCGCCAGCAGTGCATGTAACTATGGGAATAGTCTTCATGCTTTATCAATGCTCCGGTTTGTTTAAGAAAGCCTAGTATGTCTTTACTTGCATCCCAGATTATTTTATCTCCAAAAACTGGTAGATCTTTATTATATTTGCCATCACTATTCACCAAATTAAGTATATCTTCATCTTTAAAGCCATTTTCTTTAAAAACGGCAAAATCTTCTACACCATGTGCTGGTGCGGAATGAACTATTCCTGTGCCATTATCTAATGTTACATAATTAGCAAGATACAATTTAGATTTTCTATTATAAAAATCATGTATCTCTGATAATGGATGTAAGAATTCTAGATTTAGTAATGATTCTCCTTTAGTTGTGGCTATTATTTCATGTTTTTTGATATTTATTTTTTCTAAAAAATAATCGATTCTATCTTTTGCTATTATGATCAAAGGGCCATGGTTTAGTGATGGCGTTATACGCACCAGAGAATATTCTATATCTGGATTTACATTTATAAATTGATTGACTGGTATGGTCCAAGGTGTTGTTGTCCATATTACAATGCCGCCGTTTTCTTGTGCTCCCTTTAAATTAAAAGCTGCAGACAGTGCATTTTTATCGGTAAATTTGAAAGATACAAATATAGAATTATCTACACGATTATTGTATTCAACTTCAGCATCAGACAGAGCTGATCCGCAATCGAAGCACCAATTAACTGGTTTTAGTCCCCTATAGATATATCCTTTTTTTAAAATTTTAGCTAACACCCTAATCTCATTAGCCTCATTTTTAAAGTTCATGGTTAGATAAGGTTTATCCCAGTATCCTATTATGCCAAGACGTTTGAATTCGGATTTTTGTCTTTCAATCTGTTGGCTTGCATATTTACGAGCCTTACTCTGTAGATCTTTAATATTTAGATTTTTACCATGTTTTTTTTCTATCTGAATTTCTATTGGCATGCCATGACAATCCCAACCTGGGATATATTGTGCTCCATATCCAAGCATTAGTTTGCTTTTAATTATTATATCCTTGAGGATCTTATTGATAGCGTGCCCTAGGTGTATATCGCCGTTAGCATAAGGTGGGCCGTCATGTAGAGTGAATTTTAATCTGTTTTTACATGCAGATTCAATAGCCAGATATATTTTACTATCTTCAAATTCTTTTACCCATAAAGGTTCTTTTTGTGCTAAATTCCCGCGCATAGGGAAAGATGTTTCAGGTAGATTAAGTGTTTTTTTGTAGTCCATATTTTAAAAAATAATAACGTGCGTTTTGTACGTCTTTTTCTATCGCTTTGATAAGAGTACTAATATTTGTAAATTTTTCTTCATCTCTAAGTTTCATTATAAGATCAACTTCTATGATTTCACCATATGCATTTACTTTCTCATCTAATAAGTATGTTTCAAGCAACATTTGCCCATTATTTTCTAGTGTTTTCCTAGTTCCTAAAAAGGCGACCCCTGGAAGAGATTTACCTTTCAATCCGTGTACTATTACAGCGTAAACACCAGCACTAACAGCACATTCTTGCTGTATTTTTAAATTCATAGTTGGGAAACCTATTGTCCTTCCTATTTTATTGCCATGTATTACATGCCCGCTTATTGAAAATCTCCTGCCTAATAATTTATTGGCTTTGGTTATATTTCCTTTATTTAATATTGCTCGTATCCTGGAACTAGATATGTTGTAACACTCATTATCTTTTAGCATTTCTACGCTTATAGTCTCAAAACATGAATTTAATCCTGCTTCTCTTAGTGTGTTTATGTCTCCAGATCGGTTATATCCAAATCTAAAATTTTCTCCGACAATTACAAGGCGTACTTTCAATATATTTATAAGGTAGTCTTTAATAAAATTTTCTGCAGATGTTTTTGCAATTTCTGTATTAAATCTGTTTATTATAACTTGGCGAATTCCTTGTTGAGCTAATAGCGATAGTTTATCTCTAAGGCCACATATGCTTCTTTGTTTTTCTCCTGAAAAATATTCTTTTGGATGAGGGTTAAATGTTAGTATTGAGGGTAATAAGTCTCTAGTTTTAGCTTCATTACAGAGATACGTAAGAATTTTTCTATGTCCCAAATGGATTCCATCAAAATTACCTATTGTTATTGCACAGGGCTTAAATTTATCATTAGGTTTAATATGTCTACTTATGTATAATTTTTCTTTCACAGGTAACAACTTTGATTTATAAGAGTCAGATAGATAGTTCATATACTAAACAAAAAGGAAGATTTTATTTTGACAAAATATTCTAATAAAAAATGTCGGTTTGTTATACTTATATCAGGAAGAGGCAGCAATATGCAGGAACTCATTAAGACTTGCAATAGTGATAATTGGCCTGCTGAGATAAGTGCTGTCATCTCTAATAATCCCAAAGCAGCTGGGCTAGATTGGGCTAATAATAATTACATAAATAGCACATATTTAGATAGCAGCAAATATTCTAACAGAGATGACTTTGACAGAGATTTAAGTATAGAGATTGATAAATACTCCCCAGATTACATTTTACTTGCTGGTTTTATGAGGATACTTGGTTGTTCTTTTGTGAGAAAATATTATGGGAAATTAATAAACATACATCCCTCTTTGTTGCCGGCATTTCCTGGTTTAGACACGCATGGTAGGGCTATATCTAGTGGGGTTCGTATTCATGGTTGTACAGTTCATTTTGTATCGCCAGAACTGGATAGTGGTCCGATAATAGCGCAGGGCTACGTTAATGTTTTTTCTAAAGACACTGTTGAAATATTATCAGAGAGAGTTCTTGAAATTGAACACAAAGTTTTTCCTTCGGTTGCGCATTGGTTAACTTTAAATGAAGTTATTTTAGACAAAGATGATAAAGTTAGCATTTTAAATAATCATAATGGCTTATTTTATTTATAAATAATCGTTTGATCAGATCAGTAAAAATTAATTTTTAATGTTGTATAATGGAAACATGTTTTTTATTCAAACAGTAAATATTTATTAACGATTTCTTATAGTTAATTATAAATAACTTTTAGTTCTATCAGTTTTTTATTAAGTACTGTCTTGCAAAAAAACATGTTACCATTATTCTCTGATTGTGTGATTTTTATTTATTTTGTATGCGAAGATAGCATTAAAATATTTTTTTATAATTACTCTTTATAGATCTTTGTGTTTTTATATTTTCATAGCACTTATTATTTTTATTTAATCTATGTAATTTATAAGAATTTAGTAATTATTGTCATTATCAATGATGCATGATTATACAATAATAGTATTGTTCTATTGTCAATCTTGATCTGTACTTAAACTTAAGCATCTAAAAGTTTTAATGTATTTTTATATCATACATAGCATAAGTTCAAATTGGTTTTTTGTTGATTTTAGATACTATTTTCACATTGTGTTATTGAAAATTATTTTCACGTTAGGTTATTGTAAATATGATTCTGGAAGAACTTAATAAAGCGCAAAAAGAGGCAGTAACTTTAGGAGCTTCACATGCCTTGGTTTTGGCTGGTGCTGGTAGTGGAAAAACTAAGGTTTTGGCATCAAGATTATCATGGTTGTTGGATACTAACCAGACTGCTATTTCTAGTATATTGGCTGTGACATTTACAAATAAAGCTGCACGTGAAATGATCTCTCGTGTTTTAAAAATGGTAAATATAGATATACGTGGCTTGTGGATAGGAACTTTTCATGGTCTATGTCACAGAATGCTTAGAATCCATTCTAATGAGATAAATTTGTCTAAAAATTTTCAAATCATAGATATCTCTGATCAGATTTCACTCATAAAGCAGATAATTAAGGGTAATAATATTAATGATTTAAAATATCAACCAAAAGATTTTCAGCGTTTTATAAATTCACAGAAAGAAAATGGAGTTCGATTTATAGATGTGGATATTAACAGAAACCACAATCGTTATTTATTAGATTTTTATAAATTATATGAGGATTATTGTTTTACTCACGACTTAGTAGATTTTTCAGAATTATTGCTAAGATGCTATGAGCTTTTAAAAAATAATGATGATATAAGAAGGCATTATAATGATAAATTTGCCCATATACTGATAGATGAGTTTCAAGATACTAATAAATTGCAATATAAATGGATAAATTTAATTGCTGGAAAACAAACTTCTGTTTTTGCTGTTGGTGATGATGATCAGTCCATATATGCATTTCGTGGTGCCGATATAGATAATATGTCGTCCTTTGAAAAGACTTACGCCAAAGGTTCTGTGATTCGGTTAGAGCAAAACTATAGATCTTTCGGAAATATTTTGGGAGCGGCTAATTCTTTAATAAAGTATAATAAAGGTCGTCTTGGAAAGACTTTATGGACAGAGCAAGGAAAAGGTGATCCTATTAGGGTTGTTGAAAGTTCTAGTGACATAGCTGAGGCTTATTGGTTAGTTGAAGAAATAAGAGGTCTTATTAGGAAAGGAGTAAGTGCCAGCGATATTGCTGTTTTATATAGAAGCAATATGCAATCTAGGGTCATTGAACATGCTTTGTTTTCTAGTAATATACCGTATACTGTTTATGGTGGACTTAGATTCTTCGAGCGTCAGGAAGTTAAGCATGCTTTAGCTTATTTAAGACTTATATTAAATCCAAATGATGATAATGCTTGGCTAAGAGTTGTAAATTTCCCACCACGTGGTATTGGAATACGTACTATAGAGAATCATCTAGAGATAGCAAAATCAAATAATTTAAGCTTAATGGATTCTGCAAAACATGTCTCTGGAAGAGGAGGTGTAAACATATCGTTATTTGCTAGTTTAATAGATGACCTTATTATTAATTCTAATAAACTTACTCTACCAGAATTGATAGAATATACGATAGATCGCAGCGGACTGAGCCTATATTACAAGAGCGATAAAGATCTGTATGATCGTTTAGAGAACCTGAAGGAGCTTATAACTGCAGCTACTGTGTTTTCTATAGAGGAAAAGTATGATAGCACTCCAGCTTGTTCATTTTCTGTAAATGCACAAGTGGAAGAAGAGATTATCACTACTCCATTGATAGCATTTCTTTCGAATGCATCATTAGAGGCTAGTGAAAATATTTCTGTTAATAATAATTCTTCAGTGCAATTAATGACAGTACATGCATCCAAAGGTTTAGAATTTAGAATTGTTTTTATTACAGGAGCTGAAGAAGGATTATTTCCTCACGAAAATAGCATATCTGAGGATTCTGGTTTAGAAGAAGAGCGTCGTTTAATGTATGTTGCAATAACTAGGGCAGAAGAAAGATTATATATCTCTATGGCTAATAGTCGTATGCTAAGGGGGCAAGTTCGTTATCCATCGAGGTCTCGTTTTTTAAATGAAATAGATGCTAATCATATACAATGGTCTAAATCGGGAGGTGTTTATGATAATTACCCAAGCAGATCATTTAAAGATGGCCCTAATATTAGTTATAATAAATCCAGCAAAAACACTCTAATCAATATTGACTGTAATGTTTCTTCTAATAAAGGCTTGATTGTAAATGATAAGCTATTTTTAGTCGGTCAATCTGTTAATCATGGTCGTTTTGGTGAGGGTGTTATAGTAAGATTGATTGGTAGTGGAAATTCAACACAGGCTCAAGTTAATTTTCAAAAACATGGCATGAAAACTCTAGCTCTATCAGTAGCTAAGTTGGATATAAAGGAATAGATATTGTTTATTTATGGGATTTGTGCTTTATTTAGCAACATGATATTATTTTCTGTATTAGATGTAGTAACCCATGTTGGATTAATATTTTGAAAATGCTTCATAAAATTATTATATTCGTTACCTATTTCCAGAACTAGTATCCCATCGCTCTTCAAAAAACTCTTAACTTTTTTAAGTATTCTTTTTATAAGATGCATACCATCATCACCTCCATCTAACGCTATTATTGGCTCATGTAAATATTCTTCAGGCAAGTTATTGAGAGATAGAGTATTAACGTAAGGAGGATTACATATAACAATGTCGTACTGATAGCTTGGTATTTTATCAAATAGGTCGCTATTTATTGTTTTGATCCTATCTTGCAAGTTATAATGTTTAATATTTTTTTCTGCTATTCTTAAAGCATCTACAGATATATCAGTTGCAGTTAACATGGACTGTTGAAATGCAAATGCAGCTAATATTGCAAGACATCCTGATCCAGTACATAAATCTAAAATACTTGTAATTGATTCTGAATCTTTAACCCAGGGATAGAGACAGTTTTGTATCAGTTCTGATATTGGAGATCTTGGTATTATGACATTATTATTTATGTAGAATTTGTATCCTTGCAATAAGGATTCTTTTGTTAAATATGAAGCAGGTATTCTAAGCCTAATTCTTTTGTTAATTAAATACAAGATTTTTCTTATTTCATTTTTTGTAATATTAGAATCTAAGAAGATATCGAGATTGTCAACTGGCAGGCTCAATGAATGTAATATAAGATATATCGCCTCATCATAAGCATTATCACTTCCATGACCAAAAAAAATACCAGACTTATTAAATATAGTTGTTGTGTATCTAATAATATCTCTCAAGGTTCTTAGCTGGTTTATGCAGGAGTAATTGATCATGTTTATATTAAAAGTAATTTCTCTAATGTTGATCTGTATATGTTTTTTAATATGTTAAGCGATGATATTTCTACTCTTTCATTAACTTTATGTATACTATCATTACAAGGTCCGAATTCTATAATTTGTTTACTAACCTTTGTTATAAATCGCCCATCTGAAGTTCCGCCTGATGTAGAGAGCTTGGTTTTTATTTTTGTTTCATCAAATATAGATTCGGTTATAGCATTTATCAGTGATCCATTCTGCGTTATAAAAGGTTCTCCATTCAGTACCCATTCTAGCTTATACTTTAGTTTATATTTATCTAATATTGAGTGAATTATTCTCTTTAGGTTTTCAGGAGTGTTCTCAGTTGAAAAACGGAAATTGAATTTTATTTCCATCTCGCCTGGTATGACATTTGTTGCTCCATTGCCAGAATGAATGTTAGATATCTGAAATGTTGTAGGAGGGAAATGCTCATTGCCTTTATCCCATGTATAGTTAATAATCTCAGACAATGCAGGGGAGAATGAGTGTATTGGATTGAATGCTAGATGTGGATAAGCTACATGTCCTTGAGTTCCCTTGATAATAAGGTTGCCAGATAATGATCCTCTTCTTCCATTCTTGCATACATCTCCAAGTTTTTTCTCTGATGTCGGCTCTCCAACTATACAAAAATCTATCGATATGTCATTTCTTCTGAGATGCTCGCAAACTAAAGATGTGCCATAAATTGCATCGCCTTCTTCATCTGAGGTTATAAGAAGAGCAATAGAACCTGTGTGCTCAGGATATTCTTCTATAAATTCATTCGCTGCTACTAAAAAAGCAGCAATAGATCCTTTCATATCGGAAATTCCACGTCCATAGATATAACCATCTCGTTCAGTTGGTATAAAAGGATCGCTATTCCATTCTTTTATATTGCCGGCAGGAACAACATCAGTATGTCCGGCAAAAACAAATAGTGGATTCTTCTTGCCTTTTATAGCCCACAGGTTAGTTACTCCATTCTTATTTATTGACGTACATTTGAAGCCGATATCTACGAGTATATCAGATATGATCTTCTGACATCCAGCATCATCCGGAGTGATAGATTTTAATGATACTAGATCATTTGCAATGTCAATTACTGAAAGTTTTTTGCTCATTAGGCTCTCAACAAGTCATTTATGCTTGTTTTTGATCTGGTTTTAGCGTCTACCCTTTTTACTATGACAGCACATGCTAGGCTATGAGAGCCATCAGAAGATGGTATTGATCCAGGAACAACAACAGACCCGGAAGGGACTCTTCCATAGATAATTTTACCTGTTTCTCTATCTAAAATTTTTGTGCTCTGAGAAATAAAAACCCCCATTGCTAGAACAGAGTTCTCCTCAACAATTACTCCTTCTACTACTTCTGAGCGAGCTCCAATAAAACAGTTATCTTCTATTATAGTTGGATTTGATTGTAGTGGTTCTAGTACTCCACCTATACCAACCCCTCCTGAAAGGTGTACATTTTTACCTATTTGGGCGCAAGATCCAACTGTTGACCATGTGTCAACCATAGTTCCTTCATCTACATATGCCCCTATATTAACGTATGATGGCATTAATACTACATTACTAGCAATGAAAGATCCTTTTCGTGCTATTGCTCCTGGAACAACCCTATAGCCAGATTCCATAAATTTTTTATCGCTGAATCCAGAAAATTTCAGAGGAACTTTATCATAAAATAACATTGACCCACTGTCTAGAATCTTATTTTCTTTGATTCTGAAGGACAATAGAACTGCTTTTTTTAGCCATTGATGAACAACCCATTCATTATTTTTCTTTTCAGCAACCCTTAATTTTCCAGAGTCTAGTAATTCTATGGTGTTGTTAATAGCATCAGACACGTCTGTACTTAAGTTCATAGGAGATAGGCTTGATCTATCGTTCCAAATATTTTCAATCTTGTTTTGTAATGTTGTATTCGTCATATTATATATAAATAAAAGATATTAAAATTTTAAATATTGATTTTCACAAAGTTAATAATTCTATTTGCTGCTTCAACACATTCTTCTAATGAAGAAACCAAAGCAATTCTTATCCTATTCTTACCTGGGTTTTCTCCCAAAGATTCTCTAGCTAGGAAGCTTCCAGGAAGTACTGTCACTGCTGTTTTCTTATACAATTCCCTAGTAAAAATTGTATCTGATATTGGAGTTCTTATCCACAAATAAAAAGAAGCTTGCGGTCTTGGCACATCTAACACTTGTTGTAATATTGGAAGAACTGTATTGATTTTATTGGTATACATTTTGCGATTTTCTTGTACATGTGCCTCATCACTCCAAGCAGCTATGCTAGCATTTGCAATTACTGGCCCCATGGCGCTGCCATTATATGTCCTATATAGCAGAAATTTATTTAACAATTTTGAATCGCCTGCTATGAATCCTGATCTTAATCCAGGTAAGCTCGAGCGTTTTGATAAGCTAGAGAATACAACTAGGTTTTTAAAATCATTTATCCCTATAATGTCAGCTGCTTGCATACCTCCAAGAGGAGGCGTCATAGTTTCGTCATATATTTCTGAATAACATTCATCAGAAGCTATGATAAATCCATATTTATTGGATAAATAAAAAATTTTCTTCCATTCGTCTAGGCTTATTACATTACCAACTGGATTTCCTGGGGAGCACACGAATACCATCTTTGTTTTTTTCCAAATATAATCTGGAACGCTATCCCAATCATATGAGAAGTCTTTTTCTTGATTTAAATTTATATAATATGGTTTAGCTCCTGCTAGGAATGTTGCTCCTTCATAAATTTGGTAAAATGGATTTGGACAGATTACAATAGAATCTGTATCTGCGGCTGAATCGATAGCAATTTGTGTGAATGAAAATAAAGCCTCTCTCGATCCCAATGCTGGCAGAACTTGTGATTCTGCATCTATGGAGGCTATTTTATAACGATTCCTTAGCCACTTACAAATAACTTCTCTTAATGCTGAATCACCCTTTGTTGAAGGATAAACTGATAATCCTGACAAGTTGTCTATGATTGCTTTTTTTACTATAGCGGGAGATGGGTGTTTAGGCTCGCCTATAGATAAATTAATAGGGGTAGCATTGTAGTGTGTATCCTCATTATTTATATTATTTAAAAGAGAACGCAGGTTTTCAAATGGATAAGGATTTAATTTATTTAATCTTTTGTTCATATTATACAATTCTGATCATTAAAGTGTTATAATACCACTAATGGTTTAGCGAAGGTGGCGAAATTGGTAGACGCACCAGGTTTAGGTCCTGGCGCCGCGAGGCGTATGGGTTCGAGTCCCCTCCTTCGCACCATGTGTTTTATTAGTGTAAAGCTTCGTTGTTATTATGGATGTTTTATGCTATTTTTTCATCTTATTCTTATAAATGAGATAAGTTTCAGCAACATTTTTTTATTGTTTGGTTCTCAAAGCAACATATTTGCTATATATGATTTTTGAAATAAATAGTAAATTCTTTCTGTACTATCATTTTGTATATGTAGATTGTTGCGTTATTGGCACTAAATATTGAAATTTTATTGACTTGATTTTATAAGATTAGGATAGTATTACAACACGATTTTGGGTGTTGAGGTTTTTTGTTCAGTGCTTTGCCTACTTCGGGTTATGGTTATTGTTCTTTAGCTCTCTCCTTGATTGTGTTTTTTAAGGCTAAGGCCAGTGTGTCTCAAGGAAAATATAATATGTTGGAAACTGGAGTAGTAAAGTGGTTTAATGCTGAAAAAGGTTATGGTTTTATAGCCCCTGAATCTGGAGGCAAAGATCTTTTTGTGCATTTTTCTGAAATTCAAGGTACTGGATTTAAATCTCTTGAAGAAAATCAGAGAGTAAGCTTTGTGGTTACTAATGGGCCTAGAGGTTTACAAGCAACAAAGATTCAAATATTGCAATAGTATAATATTGCAATAGTAATATACATTTTATAATAATATAGAGTGTTTTTACATATGAGGACCGCTTCTGTAACTATGGAAGTGGTCTTTATTTTTATTTGTTTTATTGTAATAGATAAATACAGGTTTAATTTTTAAAATATAATAAGACATTAGTTTTTGATTGGTTTCTTTTTTAAAGATTTTTAAGTGATAGAGATCTAATACAATTTTGAAAAAATTTATAATATTAAAACTTTCCTGTAAAATTTCCAAAATCAGTAATTTTTTTTAACTATTTATTTTAATGGATTTTTAAATGCAGCCTGTGATTGAATCGCTTTCTGGTTTGAAGCGTCGTGTGGTTTTAGAGGTCTCTGTTGCAAATGTAGAGGATAAATTCCAGAAGCAATTAAGGGATTTTGCTAAGAAAACAAAAATTTCTGGTTTTAGGCCTGGTAAGGCTCCTATTAATATGATTGAGCGTTCTCATGGTTTTAGTATACGACAAGATATTATTAGTGGAGAGTTGAGCGATACATTCGAAAAAGTTATTAAGTCTGAGAATATTAATATAGTAAGAATGCCAAGTATTGTCCCTAGTAAAAAATCCACTGAGAACAATGAAGTTTTAACTTTTGAGGCGACTTTTGAGATTTATCCAGAAGTAATTATTCCTGATTTTTCTGAAGTTAGTGTTATTAGATATGTTTCAGAGATAAAAGATGAAGATGTAAATAAAACTATAGATTTTTTGCGTCAACAAAAGTCATCCTTTATTAGCAGGAAAAATAAAGTTGTTTCTGAGGGAGATAAAGTAACTCTAAGTTTTATTGGATCCATAGATGATAAGTCCTTTCAAGGAGGAAGCTCGGATTCTTTTTCTTTTATAGTTGGCAAAGGAAAACTTTTACCTGATTTTGAGAATGCTGTATTGGGAATGATTGATAATGAAGAGAAAGTCTTCAATGTAACATTTCCAGATGATTATCATGATAAAACCACTGCTGGTAAAACAGCAAAATTTAGCATTAAAATTTTAGAGGTTTGTGAAAATATACTTCCAGAGTTAAATGACGATTTTGCCAAATTATTTAGTCATGAGAAGCTATTTAACCTAGATATGCTTCGCCAAGAGGTTCTAGATAGTTTAAAACGTGATATTTCTTTTAGGCTAAAGAATAGAAATAAAAAATCTGTGATGGATGCTCTTTCTAATCTAATAAATTTTGATATTCCTGAAGTTTTGATTGAAGACGAAAAAAATAATATGTTGAGTGCCTTTAAAGATCGCATAAAATCAAAAAATAGTTCAGATAATTTGGATAGCATTTCTCTTGATATTTTTTCAGAGGAAGCAAAAAAGAGAGTAGGTGTTGGTTTGTTAGTATCTGAACTGTCGAATAAAAACAATTTATTGCCTACAGATGAACAGATTGTTGAATACTTTAAATTAGTTTCAAAAAATTATCAGGATTCAGATAAGCTTATTAAGCAATATTTATCGGATAAAAAACACTACTCAGATAGTAAAATGTTAATTTTAGAAGACAATGTAGTTAATTATATTTTTTCTCTAGCTAAAGTTACTGATGAGGTCGTCTCATTTGAAGACTTGATGGGAATACAATGACAAATAATAATATAACTACAGGTTTTTTAGGAATATCAAATTTCAATTATGTGCCTACTGTCATTGAAAAGTCTGGCAGATCTGAACGTGCTTATGATATATACTCCAGGCTTTTAAAGGAGAGAATTGTTTTTTTATCTGGTCCGGTGACAGATCATTCTGCTAATTTGGTAATTGCTCAGTTATTGTTTTTAGAATCAGATGACCCAAGTAAAGATATATCCCTTTACATAAATTCTCCTGGTGGCTCTGTTTATGCTGGAATGGCTATTTTTGACACTATGAATTTTATTAAGCCTCATGTCTCTACTATGTGCATAGGAATTGCTGCTAGTATGGGTGCTTTTTTATTAGCTGCGGGCACAAAAGGGAAACGATTCTCACTACCTAATGCATGTATGATGATACACCAACCTTCAGGTGGTGCGCAGGGTCAAGCTAGTGATATTCAGATTCATGCTGAAGAAATACTTAGATTGCGTAATCGTTTAAATAAAATATTGGCAGACAACACTGGTCAAACTATGGAAAAGATCTCTAGTGATACTGATAGAGATAATTTTATGTCAGCTAATGATGCTTTGAATTACGGATTGATTGATAAGATATTAGCAAATCGTATTATGTGATTGTGATTTGTATTATTTAAGATTTCATATTGTATTGCTAATTTTATATATTTAGAGATGTGATTTATGTCAGGAAAAAGTGAATCTTTGGATGGTGGTGGTATTCGTTGTTCTTTTTGTGGAAAAAGTCAAGATGATGTTGAGCGTCTAATATCAGGTCCTTCATCATTGTATATATGTAATGGATGTATTGATTTGTGCAATGAAGTTATGTTTGAGGAATCCAAAGCATCATCTAATCATATACATAATGACTTTAAAATTAATCTGCCAACTCCTAGGCAAATTAAGACTCATCTTGATCAATATGTAATTGGACAAGATATACCAAAACGTATACTTTCTGTGGCAGTATATAATCATTATAAGCGTATAAATGATACTTATAACTCTGTTAAAAATGAAGTAGAGTTATCTAAAAGCAATATTATACTTATAGGATCTACTGGCTCAGGTAAAACTTTGTTAGCCCAAGTACTAGCAAAATTTCTGGAGGTGCCATTTGTAATAGCTGATGCAACAACTTTAACCGAAGCGGGTTATGTAGGGGAAGATGTTGAGAATATTATCCATAAGTTGCTACAATCTTGTGATAATGATATAAAAAAAGCGCAAAGAGCTATTATATACATTGATGAAATAGATAAAATTTCTAGAAAATCTGAGAATCCTTCAATAACTAGAGATGTATCTGGTGAAGGAGTACAGCAAGCTTTGCTAAAATTTATTGAGGGAACAGTAGCTTCAGTTCCTCCACAAGGGGGAAGAAAGAATCCGAATCAAGATTTTATTCAAGTTGACACTACTAATATTTTATTTATAGTTGGTGGGGCTTTTGATGGTTTAGATAAAATAATTAGATTGAGATCAGAGAAGTCTGGTATTGGTTTTTCTGCAAATGTTTTTTCAAAAGATGATGATTTGAATAATTTAAATAAAGTTGAACCAAGGGATTTAGTTAAATTTGGATTGATACCTGAACTAGTTGGTAGATTGCCTGTAATAACTTCTCTTGATGATCTTGATGAAGCTGCTTTAGTAAGGGTTTTAGTGGAGCCTAGAAATTCTATTGTTAAGCAATTTCAAAAATTATTTTCTTTTGATGGTGTTACTCTTGAGGTTACAGAAAAAGCTTTGCATCTAATCTCTAATAAGGCATTAATTAGAAAAACTGGTGCTAGAGGGTTAAGATCTATAGTAGAGTCTGCTTTGTTTGATGTTATGTACGATATTCCTGATAATAACGATATAAGTAAGGTTATTTTAGATATTACAGAAGATAATGAATTAAAAACCATAGTTATAAAAGATAACTGAATATAGATATTTTTATTTAGTTCTACTGTCTTTTACTATTGAATTACAGGTTATTAATACCAATATTAACATTATCGATTAGAAGTCAGTTGTTAAATTACAATTTCCATAAACTAGTATTTTTATTATCTCAAGGATGTGCTTATGTCGGACAGCAAGCCTGTTCACTCAGAACCTGTAGGTTTACCGTTGCTACCATTGAGAGATGTAGTTGTTTTCCCTAATATGGCTATACCTTTATTTGTGGGAAGATCTCGCTCTATAAAAGCTCTTGAAATAGCTATGGAAGCTGGCAGGAAAATAATTTTAGTAACTCAAAAGTCTGCTAGCAAAGATGATCCTGATGTGGGAGATTTATATAGGATAGGTTGTTTAGTTAATATTTTACAGATGCTGAAGCTTCCAGATGGCACTGTTAAAGTTTTAGTAGAGGGTATTCAACGTGTATCAATTACAACCATCGATAATCTAGATACTCATTTTGTTTGTAATATTGATTATATAAGTAATGTTGATATTGATAAAATAGAGTTAGAAGCATTGCGTCGTGCTCTTACAGAGCAGTTTGATGAGTATCTTAAACTAAATAAAAAAATACCTTCAGAGGTTATTTCTTCGTTATTTGATATAAAAGAGGCCGAGCGTTTAGCATATACTATAGCTGCACATCTACCTATTAAGTTAGAAAATAAGCAGGGAATACTTGAAACCATTTCTTTATCAGAGCAAATGGAGTTATTACTGTCTTATATAGATATGGAAATAGACATTCTACAAGTTGAGAAAAAAATACGTGGTCGAGTAAAGAAACAAATGGAGAAGAGCCAGCGAGATTATTATCTTAATGAGCAATTTAAGGCCATTCAGAAAGAACTTGGCGAAGGTGAAGATAACGGATTAGAGGAATTAGAAAAGAAAATTAATTCTGCTAATTTGTCCAAAGAGGCCTGTAAAAAAATTGATTCTGAATTGTCAAAGTTAAAATTGATGTCCCCTATGTCGGCGGAGGCAAATGTAATTCGCAATTATATAGAAACAGTAATAAATTTACCTTGGAAAAAAAAGAGCAAGATAAATATAAATCTTATAAATGCTGAAAGTGTTTTGGATAATGATCATTACGGGCTTGAGAAAGTAAAAAATCGTATTATTGAGTATCTGGCTGTTCAAAAACGTGTTAAAAAATTAAAGGCTCCTATCTTATGTTTAGTAGGGCCGCCTGGAGTTGGTAAAACTTCCTTAGGTCAGTCTATTGCTAGAGCAACCAATCGTAAATTTGTAAGAATGGCTTTGGGTGGTGTTAGAGATGAGGCTGAAATTAGAGGTCATCGCCGTACATATATTGGGTCTATGCCAGGTAAAATCTTACAAAATATATCAAAAGTAGGGGTTAGCAATCCTTTGTTTTTGTTAGATGAGGTAGATAAAATTGGTATGGATTTTAGGGGTGATCCTGCTTCAGCTCTATTGGAAGTATTAGATCCGGAACAAAACAATACGTTTCAAGATCATTATGTAGAGGTTGATTTTGATCTTTCTGATGTAATGTTTGTAGCTACTAGTAATACATTCAATATACCACCTGCATTATTAGATAGAATGGAGATAATCAGTCTATCTGGATACACAGATGATGAAAAATTACATATAGCTAGATATCATCTTTTGCCAAAGATAATGAAAAACAATGGAATTTTAGAAGACGAATTAAATATAGACGATTCTGCGTTAATAGGCATAATACGATATTACACTAGAGAAGCCGGTGTTCGTTCTTTAGAAAGAGAGATAAGTAAAATATGTCGTAAAATAGTAAGAAAAATTTTGGAAAATAGTGAAAAAGGTGAGATTAATTCGTTAATTGATATTAATTCTAATAATTTGGAAGAGTATTTAGGAGTTCGTCGATATGACTTTGACTCTGTGGATCATGAGAATAGAATAGGTCAAGTAACAGGTCTAGCTTGGACTGAGGTTGGTGGAGACTTATTAACTATTGAGGTGGCAGATGTTTCTGGAAAAGGAAACATATTACGTACAGGATCATTGGGTGAGGTGATGAAAGAGTCAGTAGAAGCTGCTCGTACTGTGGTTAGATCTCGATTGAGTTCATTTGGTTTGCAAGACGATGTATTTGATAAAAGAGATATGCATTTACATGTTCCTGAAGGAGCTACTCCTAAAGATGGTCCATCTGCAGGTATAGCCATTGCCACTGCCATGGTTTCTGCCTTAACAAGAATACCAGTCAGATGTGATGTTGCTATGACAGGTGAAATTACTTTGAGAGGTGAGGTTCTTCCAATTGGCGGATTAAAGGAAAAGTTATTGGCTGCTCATAGAGGAGGGGTTAAGATAGTTTTAATACCTAACGATAATATAAAAGATCTATCTGAAATACCTGATTCTATAAAAGGAAGATTGGAAATAATTCCTGTAAAATGGATAGATAAAGTTTTGGAAATAGCTTTAGAAAGAGCTCCTGAATTTATAAATGAGACACATACAAGAAATAGAAGTTGGAATAAAAGCACAAAAAACAGCAACAAAGTAACAAAACATTAAGAAACGCATGAGCAGGTAATCTTTAGGCTTTATTCCTGCTCATGTTCTAATTATTTATCTAATACCTGAGAGATACTTGATGCAACTAAATCAATATTATTATCATTGAGAGCGGCAACGCATATCCTACCACTGGACACAGCATATATTCCATATTGTTCGCGAAGAATATCAACTTGATGAGATGTTAGTCCAGAATAAGAAAACATTCCTCTCTGATCTAAGACAAAACTAAAATCTTTTTTACTGCTATGCTTGCCAATTTTGTTAATAAGGTTTTTACGCATAAGCTTAATTCTATTCCGCATATCTGATAATTCATTCTCCCATATTTCAAAAAGATCATCAGAGCTTAATACATGATTAACTATGCTAGCACCATGTGTAGGTGGGTTTGAATAGTTGCTTCTTATTAATCTCTTAATTTGGCTAAGCGCTCTATTTGTTTCATCCCTGTTATTTGTTGTTATTGTCAATGCCCCAACGCGTTCTCCATATAATGCAAATGATTTTGAGAATGAAGAGCTGATAAATGATGGTATGTCCATATCTGAAAACATTCTAACAACATATGCATCTTCAGATAACCCATCTCCGAAACCTTGGTATGCAATATCTAGAAATGGTATTAAATTACGTTCTTTAATTGTTTCTACTATTTCTCTCCATTGTTTTACAGTAGGATCAATGCCAGTAGGATTGTGGCAGCAAGCATGTAGTACTACTATTGTTCCACTAGCCGTAGTATTTAAGCTTTCAAGCATCCTATCAAATGCAATATTGTTATTGGCTGGGTCATAGTATGGGTATGTATCAACCAAGAATCCTGATTTCTCAAATATAGCTCTATGATTTTCCCAACTAGGGTTGCTGATTAAAACTTTTGAATTAGGTAACAATTGATACAAGAAATCTGCTCCAATTTTTAGAGCTCCAGTTCCACCAAGAGTTTGTACTGTTAATGCACGTCCCTCTTCAATTTTATTAGAATTTTCTCCAAATAATAATTTCATTGCATTTTTATTATAGTTTGAAATACCATCAATAGGTAAATAGCCCCTAGGTAGTTTTTTTGACGCAAGAAATGCTTCAGATTTACACACTGCTTCCATTAATGGGATTCTACCATCTTTGTCGTAGTATACGCCAACACCTAGGTTTACCTTATTTAATCTATTATCTGAATTAAATTTTTCGTTTAGCCCCAATATAGGATCACTAGGTGCTAGTTTGACAGATTTAAATATATCTTTCATGATGCTCATCAATGTTATAGATTTAGTATAATGGATTTAATCAATACCTTTACAATTTAAAGTCTAACATGACAAATAATAGATTTGTACCTTTTTCTAACAATAGTATATTCAATCTTTCTAAGCCATATAAGCCAGCAGGTGATCAGCCAGAGGCAATTGTTAAATTGATAAATGGCATATCAGATGGTTTACATTACCAGACCCTTTTGGGGGTTACTGGTTCTGGTAAAACTTATACTATGGCTAATATTATAGCAAGTATTGGCAGGCCATCTCTAATATTAGCTCCTAATAAAACATTAGCAGCGCAATTATATTCTGAGATGAGAGACTTTTTTCCTAATAATGCGGTTGAATATTTTGTTTCTTATTACGATTTTTATCAGCCAGAGGCATATATAGCATCAAAAGATATCTTTATAGAGAAAGATGCGCGTATTAATGCACATATAGAACAGATGCGCTTATCAGCAACTAAAAGTTTAATAGAGAGACGAGATACGATTATAGTAAGCACAGTATCTTGTATATATGGTATTGGTGACATGTCTTGTTATAACTCGATGGCTTTTTCTTTGCGTTTAGGCAACTTGGTCTCAAGAGATAATTTTTTTAAAAACTTAATAGATATGCAGTACACTAGAAATGATATAGAATTTTCTAGATCCACATTCCGTGTTCGTGGTGAATATATAGATATTTTTCCGGCTGAGAACTTTGATTTAGCCGTAAGAGTTTATCTTGTCGATAATGAGATAAAAAAATTATCACTATTTGATCCAGTTATCGGCAAAATGCTTAAGGATATATCTCGTTTTGCTTTGTATCCCGTTTCTCACTATGTTGTTCCAAGAGAAAAAATATTATCTGCTATAGATTCTATAAAAGAAGAGTTAAGAGAGCAATTAAAATTCTTAGTAGATAATAATAAATTGCTAGAGGCAAAACGTTTAGAGCAAAGGACAAGATTTGATTTAGAGATGTTACAGGAGACAGGTTTTTGTAAGGGTATTGAGAATTATACAAGACATTTATCTAAATTATTGCCAGGATCTCCTCCGAGCACTTTGATAGGTTATTTACCGTCAGACGCTATTATATTTATTGATGAAAGTCATATAACATTAGGGCAATTATCAGGTATGTATTATGGAGACAGATCGAGAAAAGAAACATTGGTGCGGCATGGTTTTCGTTTGCCATCAGCCTTAGATAATAGACCTTTAAAGTTTGAAGAGTTTGAGAATATAGTCAAACAATGTATTTTTGTTTCCGCAACTCCTTCTGATTATGAGAGAGAACATTCTAGTAATATTGTAGAGCAACTAGTTAGGCCAACAGGGTTGGTAGATCCGATTGTTGAAGTTAGACCAGCTAAGACGCAGATTGACGATATTTTATTGCAAATAAAAAGAACAGTTATATTAAAAGAGCGAGTGTTTGTTACAACATTAACAAAACGGATGTCTGAGAATTTAACTGATTTCTTAAAGGATAATGGTATAAAAGTTAGATATTTGCATTCAGACATAGATACTGTTGAAAGAGTGGAGATATTAAGAGATTTACGCATTGGATCTTTTGATGTTTTAGTAGGAATAAATCTTCTGAGAGAAGGATTAGATATACCTGAGGTGTCTTTGGTCGCAATCATGGATGCAGACAAAGAGGGTTTTTTAAGATCTGAGCGCAGTTTAATTCAGACTATAGGTAGGGCAGCTAGGAATTTAAATGGACATGCAATATTGTATGCTGACAATATAACTAAATCAATGAAAAAGGCTATAGAAGAGACTAGAAGAAGAAGAGAAAAGCAATTAGAGTTTAACTCTATACATGGCATTAAAGCAATTGGTATTAAGAAGGATATAAGGGAACTTATAGATGGAGTAGTTGTTAATAACAAATCATTAAAAGTTGATATTAATAAGAATATTGTAAAATCGCATAAAAAATTATCAAAGGAGATTAAACGATTAGAGAAGTCTATGATTGATCATGCTAATAAGTTGGAATTTGAGAAAGCAGCAGAAGTTCGTGATTCTTTAAATGCATTAAAAGAACTTCTTTTATTTGGCTAGAAACTTGAGGTTATGATGTGAATAATGTTCTTTTTGTATGCACTGGTAACATTTGCCGTTCCCCAACAGCAGAAGGAGTATTTAGAAAATTATTACTAGAGAAGAAAATAGCAGTAGAGTTTAATGTTGATTCTGCAGGAACTCATTCATATTATGTTGGAAGAAAGCCTGATGAGCGGGCAAAAATGGAAGCATTGTTAAGGGGTTATGATATTAGTAATCATGTAGCAAGGCAGTTAGAAAATATTGATTTTTTATGTTTTGACTTGATACTGGCTATGGATTTTAAGAATATCCAATATATGAAAGAAATTTGTCCTAATGAATATTTTTATAAGGTAAAACTTTTGACTAATTTTTCTAATTATTATAGAAATACTGAAGTTCCCGACCCTTATTATGGCAACAGGAATGGGTTTAAATTAGTTATAGATTATATTGAAGATGCTTGTAATGGTTTGATAGATTATCTTAATTTTTAGCTATCTCTAGTTTAAATACCTTTAATTATTATTTGCTGATTTATTCCTTATAAAAACACTCTGGAATTATGTTATAATGTAGAAAGAATATAGATATGGAGTTGCTTATGGAATTTTATAATGCGATTAACTACTAAGGGTCGTTTCGCTGTTACTGCTATGTTAGATTTGGCATTAAATCAAGATGCTGGTAGGGTTAGTATAGTTTCTATTAGTAAGCGTAATAATATTTCTCTATATTACTTAGAGCAGTTGTTCATTAAGTTAAGAAAGTGTTCTTTAGTCATTGGGATGCGCGGTCCTAGCGGTGGTTATTATTTGGCAAGGTTGCCGGACAATATAACATTAGCAGATATTATATGCGCTGTTGATGAGTGTATAGATTCTACCAGTTGTGGAGGAAAGATTAATTGCATAAAAGATGAATTAACAGGCGAATATAAAAAATGTTTAACTCATGACCTATGGTCTGATTTAAATAGGAAAATGTTTGATTATCTTAACTCTATTTCTTTGTTAGACCTCATGATGATCCATCATAAAGGTTTGAATCATTTAGGTTATAAGGAGTATGAGATATCTGTAATAAAAAATCCCAGATGTAATTTGTCACCTGTATAAGTATTTATAAGAAATTGAAGGTTATTATGGCAAAAAATAAATTCCCTATATATATGGATTATTCTGCTACTACCCCTGTAGATCCAAGAGTGGTAGAGAAAATGATACCATGGTTATATGATAATCCTGGAAATCCTGCATCTAGAAGTCATAGTTTTGGATGGAAAGCAGAAGAGGCGATAGAAAGAGCTAGAGAAGAGGTTGCGGATTTGGTTAATGCTGATCCTAGGGAAATTATTTGGACATCTGGAGCAACTGAATCTAATAATCTAGCTATAAAAGGGGCTGCAAATTTTTATTCAGGAAAAGGTAAGCATATTATTACGATAAAAACAGAACATAAAGCAGTATTAGATACTTGTCGTAACCTTGAGAAACATGGTTTTGATGTTAGTTACCTTAATGTTATGAGTAATGGGCTCTTAGATCTTGATTATTTTAAGGATTCTATTAGAAAGGATACCATATTAGCATCAGTGATGTTGGTTAATAATGAGATTGGAATTATTCAGGATATAGAATCAATTGGAAAAATATGTAGAGATAAGGGAGTTATTTTTCATGTGGATGCTGCTCAAGCATCTGGTAAATTATCAATAAATCTACAAAAAATGCCTGTAGATTTGATGTCTTTTTCTGCTCATAAAGTATATGGACCTAAAGGTATTGGCGCTCTATATATTTGTCGCAAGCCTAGAGTTCGTGTTGAGGCGCAAATTCATGGCGGAGGTCACGAGCGCGGTCTTAGATCAGGAACATTAGCAACACATCAGATTGTTGGAATGGGAGAAGCATTTCGCATTGCTAAGACAGATATGAATATGGATAATGTACGTATAGCTTCATTAAGGGACAAATTGTGGGCAGGGATTTCTGATATAGAGGATGTATATATAAATGGTAGTATTGAGCATAGTATTCCTCATAACTTAAATGTAAGTTTCAATTATGTGGAGGGTGAGTCGTTAATTATGGCATTAAAAAATCTAGCCGTTTCTAGTGGATCTGCATGCACTTCAGCCAGTTTAGAGCCATCATATGTATTACGGGCTTTAGGCAGAAGTGACGAATTAGCTCATAGTTCTATACGTTTTACTTTAGGAAGATTTTCTTGCGAGAATGATATTGCATTTGCTATTCAAGAGTTGAATACGCATGTTAGTAAATTAAGAGAAATGTCGCCTTTATGGGAGATGGTTAAAAGTGGTATAGATTTGGAATCTGTTCATTGGTCATCTCATTGATATTTAGTTTTTGAAAGGATATTACTTATGTCTTATAGCAATAAAGTTTTGGATCATTATGAAAATCCTCGTAATGTTGGGTCTTTTAGTAGAGAGGATGATTCTGTTGGTACTGGCATGGTTGGAGCTCCTGCTTGTGGCGATGTTATGAAATTGCAAATAAAGGTTAATTGTGATGGTATTATCGAAGATGCTTGTTTTAAAACCTATGGCTGCGGTTCTGCTATTGCTTCTAGCTCGTTAGTGACAGAATGGATTCTAGGCAAATCTCTGACAGAAGCTTCACAAATTAGCAATATGCAAATAGCAGAGGAGTTGGCATTGCCCCCTGTAAAAATACATTGTTCTATACTAGCAGAAGATGCTATTAGATCGGCTATACAAGATTACAAGTTAAAAAATAAGATAGATTAATACTTAAGAGATGAAAAATGTCTATAAATTTGACTGAAAATGCTGCTTCACATATAGATCGTTTTTTAAAAAAACGAGGGAAAGGGATCGGTTTGCGAATGAAAGTTCAAATAAATGGATGTTCTGGTCTTTCCTATAAGATCGAGTATGTTGATGATTTTAATCAAGATGATATAATTTTTGAAAATTTTGGAGTAAAGATTTTTGTTGATCCAGATAGCTTTATTTATTTAGATGGAACGATACTTGATTATGTTAGAGAAGGATTTAAAGAGGGGTTTAAATATGTTAATCCTAATGAGAAGTCCAAATGTGGTTGTGGCAAGTCATTTATGGTATAAAAATTAATTTTAGTCATGCAGCATTTAAATTATTTCAGTACATTCGGATTGCCTATTTTGTTTTCTATAGATCAAGATGACTTAGAAAAAAAATGGAGGAATTTGTCTTGTATTATTCATCCAGATAGGTATGTAGATTCTGATGATATTGATCGCAAAGCTTCCATAGAAATGGCATCATTCTTAAACAAAGCCTATAAGATTCTAAAGGATCCTATATTACGTGCTAGTTATATATGTGAAATCAATGGTATTGATTTCGAAAAAAAGTTTAATGCCTCTAGCGTTGTTTTTCTGGAACAGCAATTAATATGGAGAGAATCTATTGACAGTTTTTCTAGTAGTAAAAATCTTGATGGTTTAAAAAAACTAGAAATAGTGCTTTGTAAGGAAAGGGATGAAAGACTTGAAACTTTATCTGTCTTATTAGATCATTCTTCTGATTATATAAATGCTAGTGTTTTAATTAATGATCTAAAGTTTATTGATAAAATTTTTAATGATGTCACAGAAAAAATTCTTTTTCTTTGTGATTAATAGATTCTCATGTTGATGCAGTATTAATTCAATAAAAATAAAGTTTATATAGATGGAACTATTACAAATATCCGAGCCTAGTGGTCAGTTTTGTGAAAAACACAAGAAAATAATTCTTGGCATTGACTTAGGAACTACAAACTCTTTGGTTGCTTTTATAAATGATAATGATTCGCCAGAAGTTTTATGTGATGATTTTAACAGATCACTATTTCCATCAGTTGTTGGTTTCCTCGATGATGGAAAGATGCTAACTAGTCACAAGGCATTCGAACTAAATAGTAATGAAATTGTATCTTCTTTTAAAAAATTTATGGGAAGATCTTTTGAGGACTCAAAATATTTACACTCCACTTATGAGTTATTAGAAAAAGAAGGAATTTTAAAAATTCATACCTCATATGGCGATTTTACTCCTTTAGAATTGTCATCTAAAATATTGAGCCATTTATATAAAATTGCCATAAATAGGATAGGGAGAGAGGTTAAAGATGTTATTATCACTGTACCTGCCTATTTTAATGAAACCCAGCGCCAAGATACTATATTAGCAGCAAGATTAGTAGGTTTAAACGTGATACGTTTGTTGAATGAGCCAACGGCTGCTGCTATTGCTTATGGTATTGGTAATTTAAAAGAAGGCATATATGCTGTATTCGATTTAGGTGGCGGCACGTTTGATATTTCTATCTTAAAATTAATGGAAGGTGTTTTTGATGTTATAGCTACTTCAGGGGATAATGCATTAGGAGGAGATGATTTTGATTTAGCTATAGTTGATTATGTTATAAATCTATTTACTAAGAATGAAGTTTCTTTTGAAGAAAAGAGTAATTTAATGAGGATAGCAAAAGAGACAAGAGAATGTTTGACTAATAATGATTCGGCTCTTTTCTATACTCCATCAGAAATTGGAAGTCATATAGAAATAAGCAATAGCACTTTCTATGAAATAGTTGATCCTCTAATAAAGAGGATCTCTAAATGTATTAAAAGATCATTAGTAGATGCTAAACTACGTATTGATGATATTTGTGGAGTGATAATGGTAGGTGGTTCTACTAGGATGCCTATAGTACGTGATTTTGTATCTAATTATTTCAAGAAGAAGGATCTATTATCTAATATTGATCCTGATAAGGTTGTTGCTATTGGGGCAGCTCTATATGGTGATATGTTATTAAACAGAAATTCTTTAAGTAAGGAATGGCAACTTTTAGATGTTACTCCTTTATCTTTAGGGATAGAAGTTTCTGGTGGATTAGTAGAACGCATTATACATAGGAATAGCAAAATTCCTGTTTCTCACTCTCAAGATTTTACTACCATGAGAGATGGTCAGACAGCAATGAAAATCCACGTTCTTCAAGGTGAGAGTGATGTGGTAGAGAAATGCCGTTCTTTATCCTATTTCGAATTGAACAATATTCCAGCAATGCCTGCTGGTAAAGCTCGAATTAATATAACTTTCCAAATAGATTCTGATGGTTTATTATTGGTGTCAGCTAAAGAAAAAAGTACTGGCTTAGGATCAAGCGTGATTGTCAATAATTTGAATAGAATGTTACATGAAGATATAAGAAGTTTACTTCAATCTGATAATAACAACTTAGAAAATAAAGATTCTTCACAATTACACAAATTAAAATCAAGACTTAGAAGCTTAGTAAACTCAATAAATAGCATACTTGATGCAGACTATAGTTTGATAGGCGATCACGAGTCATCTTATATTCAAGATAGAATTATGATTGCGAATAAGATGTTGAATGCTCAGGATATCAACTCTAATAAACTAATGGATGATATAAATTATTTCTCATTATTAGCTGAGAATTTTGCAAAATTAAAGATTAATAGGAGTCTTCAGGAGACCTTATTAAATAAAAAAATTTAATTATCAATATAGTAAAAATATATGACGAAGATAACAGTGCTGCCTAATAAAGATATATGTCCATCAGGCATTGTTATAGATAATGTTCCTGATGATGTTTCTATTTGTAAGATTTTACTAGATAATGATGTCAATATAGAACATGCATGTGGCATGGTAGGAGCTTGCTCCACTTGTCATATTATAATAAAAGAAGGGTTTTTATCACTAGAGAGATCATCTGATTTGGAAGATGATATGTTAGATAAGGCTTGGGGATTATCTTCAAATTCTCGCTTAGCATGTCAATGTAAAGTTTCTAAATCTGATTTATCTATTGAGATACCTAGGTATACCGTAAATCATGCTAAAGAAAAGTAAATATTAATAACACAGACCAATAAACTTTAGTATGTGTTATTAATGGCTAATATTATCTTTCTCTGAGATGAGGGAATAATATTACGTCTTTTATGTTTGATTTGTTTGTTAGTAGCATTACTAACCTATCTATTCCTATACCGCATCCACCTGTTGGTGGCATGCCATATTCTAAGGCTGTTATATAGTCAGAATCAAAAAACATCTCATGACTATCATCTATATTTTCATTTTTACTATCTGCTTGCTCCAATAGTCTTTTTGCTTGTTCTTCTGGGTCATTTAACTCAGAAAATCCATTGGCTATTTCTTTACCAGATATGAATAATTCAAATCTTTCAGTTATTTTTTTATTCGCGTCTGACTGCCTTGCTAATGGTGATGTTTCAACAGGGTAGTCTATTATATATGTTGGATCCCAAACTTTTTCTTCTGTTGTTTTTTCAAAAAAACATAATTGCAGCTCTCCTAATTTAGAAAGCATTAGGAAATCTTTGGAAATCTTATTGTCAATTCTATGTAGTTCTTTTTGTAAAAACTTATAATCATTAAGCTGTTCTAGATCATATTTATTGTTATATTTGCATATTGCTTCACATATACTTAAGCGCTCGAATGGCTTTGATAGATTTATAGTATTACCTTGATAATCTATATAATTTTTGTTATTTATGCTAATTGAAATTTCACGTATTAATAGTTCAGTAAAGTCCATCATCCATTTATAATCTGTATAAGTAGCATAAAATTCCATCATCGTGAATTCTGGGTTGTGTCTTGGGCTTGTTCCTTCATTTCTAAAGTTGCGATTTAATTCAAATACTCTATCAAATCCACCTACTATTAGTCTTTTTAAATATAATTCTGGAGCTATACGTAAGTACATATCCATATTTAGAGAGTTGTGGTGGGTAGTAAATGGCTTAGCAGCAGCACCTCCAGGTATTTTATGTAACATTGGTGTTTCAACTTCCATAAAACCTTCTTTAGACATATATTGTCTAATATTGGCTATTATTTTGCTACGCAATTCAAAGGTTTTTTTCGTCTCTTCAGATACGATTAGATCAATATACCTTTGTCTATATTTTATATTATGATCAGATATGCCATGAAATTTTTCAGGCAATGGTCTTATTGCTTTTGAGACTAATGATATTGATTTTACATTTATAGATAATTCCCCTTTATTTGTTTTAAAAACTTTTCCTTCTATTATTAATATGTCACCTAAATCAAATTGTTTGAAGTTATTGTAGGCTTCCTCTCCAATGTTTTTTTGAGAAATATATATTTGTATACGGTTTGTACTATCCTTAATTGTTGAAAAACTTGCTTTGCCCATAATTCTTTTCAACATCATGCGTCCAGAAATTTTAACTATTACATTTTCTAAATTAATAGCATCAGCATCTAGATCAGTATATTTATTTATAATATCTATGGTTTTTTTAGTTGGCGAAACATCATTTGGATATTCAAAACCTAGTTCTCTATATTTATTAAGTTTTATTCGTCTTTCTATAACAAGTTTGTTTTCGTCATTATCAGAATTTATAGAATCAATAGTATTAGTCATGGTTTTTCTTAATTAGTTTATTGTCAATATTTAAATTTTTTTAAATGCCCATCTTTAGGCTTTCGTGAATAAATACATCTAAATCTCCATCAAGGATTTTTTGTACATTGGAGACTTCTACATTTGTTCTCAGATCTTTTATTCTGCTCTTATCTAATACATATGAGCGTATTTGATTGCCCCATCCAACATCTGTTTTTGAGTCTTCTAGTTTTTTTTGTTCAGCCATCCTATTACGCATTTCTAAATCATATAATTTTGACTTTAGCATTTGCATAGCTTCTGCCTTATTTCTGTGTTGTGATCTATCACTCTGACATTGAACAACTATTCCTGTGGAATTATGTGTAATGCGTACGGCTGAATCTGTTTTATTAATATGTTGTCCACCAGCACCACTAGCTCTATAGGTATCTATTCTTAAATCGTTTGGATTAATCAAAATATCAAAGGAGTCATCTATTTCTGGGTATACAAATATACTTGCAAATGAAGTATGTCTACCACCAGAAGAATTGAATGGGCTTTTTCTAACTAAACGATGAACACCTGTTTCAGTTCTAAAATAACCAAATGCATATTCTCCAATAATTCTAATTGTAGATGATTTAATTCCAGCAATTTCTCCTGTTGACTCTGTTATAATTTCAGAGCTAAAGCCTTTCCTTTCTGCATACCTAAGATATTGCCTTAATAGCATTGATGCCCAGTCTTGTGCTTCTGTTCCACCGGCTCCTGATTGTATATCTAAAAAACAATTTAGCTTGTCTGTTTTGTTAACAAACATTCTGCAAAATTCCATTTCTTTTATTTTGCTATAAAACAGATCCATATTATTTTCTAAGGATCTTATTGTTTTAAAATCATTATCTATTTCTGATATGTAAAATAGATCTATAGAATCATTTATTTCATTGTGTAGAAATTCTAGAGTGTTTATAATCTCCTCTAAATATTTCTTCTCTCTATTTAGGTTTTGGGCACAACTCACATTATCCCATAATTTAGGATCTTCTAATTCAGTATTTATGATATGCAATCGTTCTAGTTTTTTATTGTACTCAAAGATACCTCCGAAGGTCTAATTCTCTTTGTGCGTAATCTTTAAGTCTTGTGATTATTTGATTTTTGTTTTCTATATCCATTATTTTAAACTCTCTTTGTTTTAAATATTTAATAATTAGTAACATATTATATATGTTGTATATGTTTTAACATGACATATTATTTATAATACTATGTCATGTTATTCTGTTATTTTTAAGTTTATAATTCTGTTTGCTGTATAAATTAATGGGTTATATCTTTATTCTATAATTTATCTATTACTATATTCAAACTATAGAAGTTGATTTTGAAAAATATATTATTTGTTTTAGTAATGAATAGTGAATTTGTTGGTGCTTTCAAAAAAATCACAAAATATATAAATTATTTATCTAACTAGTGTGGATTATATTTCATTTTAATTAAATTTAATTATCATATTTATTCTAGAGAGCATTTGATGACGTATTCTGTAAAAGAAATTTTTAAAACACTACAAGGTGAAGGATTTTATACGGGAAGAGCTGCTGTATTTTGCAGATTTACTGGTTGTAATTTTTGGAATGGAAATAATCCAGATCGTATTAATTCAGTATGTAAATTTTGCGATACTGATTTTATTGGTATAAATGGTTGTAATGGTGGCAAATTCAGATCTGCCAGTCTACTTGTTAAAGAGATATCTAGAGTATGGGGAGAAGGTGATTTTAGCCGTTATGTTGTATTAACTGGAGGTGAGCCGTTACTACAACTGGATAGTGATCTATTAAATGAATTACATAATAATGGATTCGAGGTTGGTGTTGAGACAAACGGTAGTATTATTCCTCCTAAGAATATAGATTGGATTTGTGTTAGTCCTAAGGATTTAAATCATATGGTTTTAAGAGAGGGCAATGAGTTAAAATTAGTTTTCCCTCAAGATAGTATTTGCCCAGATAATTTTATTAATATGGATTTTCAACATTTTTATTTGCAGCCTATGTATAGTGATAATCTATCCTTAAATATTGATTTAGCAGTTGATTATTGTAAAAAAAACCCAAAGTGGAGACTAAGTCTTCAAACACATAAATACATAGGGATACCATGATTTCAATCTCAAGAAAACTGGAATTTGATGCCGGCCACAGAATACAAAATCATAAAGGAAAATGCAATAATATTCACGGACATAGATATTCATTAATAGTTACATTGGAAGGAGAAATTTCTAAATCAGCTACAAGCAGTGATTATGGCATGTTAATGGATTTTGCTGATGTTAAGATTATAGCGTTAAAAAATATAATAGAAGTTTGGGACCATGGATTTTTAGTATCTAATGATGATTATGAAATTTTAAACTTATTAAAATCTTTAACCAATCATAAAACTGTAATTTTAAATAAAGTGCCAACTGTTGAAAATTTAGCAATTATTGCTTATGAAACATTAAAACCTCTATATAGCAATCATTATGGGAATAAATTGAGTTTAAAAAAAGTTTGCCTATATGAAACTCCTAATTGTTGGTCAGAGTATATTGGTTAATATTGGTTTAATATATTATGATTATATTGAATGATTTTGATAAATCTATGCTTTCTCTAGCATTGAAACAGGCAGAAATAGCCTATCGCAAAGGGGAAGTACCTGTTGGTGCAGTTATAGTTAATGATGATTATATACCAGTTGCTTTTGGTTACAACAGAACAATAACTGATCACGATCCAACAGCACATGCTGAGATTGTTGCTATAAGATTATTAGCTAATAAAATTAATAATTATAGATTAAATGGCATGAGCATGTATGTAACTTTAGAGCCATGTGTAATGTGTATGGGTGCAATTTTAAATTCTAGATTAGCTAAAGTTATTTATGGAGCTAGAGATTTTAAAACAGGTTCTTGTGGTGGGGTTTTAGATATAGCATCTATTAAAGAGATTAATCATCATACAGCTGTTTTTGACGGTAGCTCATTAAATGATTGTAGCTATATAATGAAAAATTTTTTTTATAATCTACGTAGAAAAAAAAAGAACTAATAATGGTTATTATTGTTTCTGTTAATCAAATCTTATGAGAACTATTGATGATGTTTGTAAATATGTAAAATTGGTAAAGAAAAGTCGTTTCTTAGTTAAAGCAGTTTCAGTAAATCATGTTTATGAAGCTGATAATTTTTTATGTTCTAATAAAAATAGTCTTGCAACTCATAATTGTTGGGCTTATCGTATAAATGATTTATATCGTTTCTGTGATGATAAAGAGCCATTTGGTACTGCTGGTAGACCAATACTTCAAGCAATAGATGGTCTTAAACTAAATAAAATCGCTGTTTTGGTTGCCAGATGGTTTGGTGGAGTAAAGCTTGGGAAAGGTGGTCTTATGAGGGCTTATAAATCTTCTGTTGAGGATTGTCTGTCTCAAGTTAATTTAATCGAGATTATAGATACAGTAATAATAAAATGTATACTATCAGTCAAAGATGCTCACATTATATACAATCCATGCGAAAGTATAAGTATAATTTCTGACAGTTTCAATAATGATAGTTATGAGTTTGTTATCAAAATTCAAAAAGACAAAGTAGGTGATCTAAAAAATAGAATCAATAAATTATCTAAGGATAATTCACTGTTTTACTGCCTAGACAGTACTAAAACAAACTAAAGTAGTACTTGCTAGGTCTTTTCTTACTTAAAGTATTTCTTATGAAATAATGATTTCACCTTCTTGTGATTTTTGAATAAGTTCATTTATTTTATTGATATTTATAGATCCTGGTTTTGAATATACCTGTTTCTTCTTATGGAATATAACTATAGTTGGTATTGAACTGATCTTTAATTCTGAAGCCAGCTCTTTTTCAATATCTACATTTATTTTTGCAAATATAGCGGAAGTATTTTGTTGTGCTGCGTTTTCAAATATGGGAGCAAAACTCTTGCACGGTCCACACCAAGGAGCCCAGAAATCTATAATTACTGTATCATTATTTTCTATAGTTTCATGAAATGATTTTTTATTTAGTTCTATCACGCTCATTTATCATATCCTTTTTTATAAAATTTTTCACATTTCACCATTCGCAATAGTACTAGTATGATTTAACTATGTATTGTAATGGTTTTGTATAGTTACATATTATAATAACTTTTTGTAGTATTATGTAAATAGTGTGAGATGCTTTTATCATGCTATTATTTTAAATTTGTTTGTTATTAAAAGATGGCGAAATGATAATTCTTGGATTTGAAAGTTCTTGCGATGATACTTGTGTTGCTGTTTTCTCTACAAATTTAGGATTAGTCTCTAATATTGTTCATACTCAAAAGAATACACATATTGAATATGGAGGGATAGTCCCGGAGTTGGCATCTAGAGATCATTTGAGTTATATAGTACAACTAACTAAGAAAGCAATGAGTGATATAGATTTAGATTTCTGTGATATTAATGCTGTAGCTTATACCGCTGGCCCTGGTTTATTAGGTTCCTTACTAGTTGGTTCTAGTTTTGCTAAGTCTATTGCTTGGTCTTTGAGCAAACCATCCATACCTATAAACCATTTGGAAGGACACTTGTTATCTCCTTTAATTACAAACCAAGATTTGAAGTTTCCTTTCATTTGTCTCTTGGTATCTGGTGGTAATACAATGATCGTTCTAGTTAAAGACTTTTGTGACTATTATGTGCTAGGTGATACATTAGATGATGCGGCAGGAGAGGCTTTTGATAAGATTGCCAAACTAATAGGTTTGACGCCATGTACTGGATTAGAGTTGTCAAAATTGGCTGATGATGGTGATAGTAGTTGTTTCGATTTTCCAAGACCAATGTTAAGAACCAATGATCTTAATTTCAGTTTCAGTGGATTAAAAACTTCAGTGATGCTGAAAATTAAAAAATTAAAATCAAATGGTAATTTTGATTATTCTACAAAAGCAAATATAGCAGCATCAGTGCAAGATGCTATAACTGATATATTAGTTCATAAGGTCATTCTTGCAGTCAAGAAGACTGGTATAAATAATGTTGCTATTTCTGGTGGCGTAAGTGCCAATAAAATTTTAAGAAATAAATTAATCTTTGCTTTAAATCCTCTAGGTGGTAATGTTTATTTACCAGACATTGAACTATGTACTGATAATGCAGCCATGATAGCATTTGCTGCTTCATATAGAATAAAATCTGGTCTAGTTGATTTTACAAATATTGCAGATCTAAATCATGTTATATCAAGATGGGGTATAGAGGATATTAATAGATAAATAGCTAAGCAATTAAAAATTTATACTATTTTCTGTGCCATTTATTAGTTTTTTAATGTTTTTTTTATGCTTATAGATTAATAATATGCCCACTACCATGATAGATATTAGTATCTCTCTGTCAGTATTGCCCGTTTTATAGTCAATAAAATAGTAAGTTATGGCTATAACAACAGTTACA
Organism: Candidatus Kinetoplastibacterium blastocrithidii (ex Strigomonas culicis); assembly: GCF_000319245.1. Classification (NCBI taxonomy): domain Bacteria; kingdom Pseudomonadati; phylum Pseudomonadota; class Betaproteobacteria; genus Candidatus Kinetoplastidibacterium; species Candidatus Kinetoplastidibacterium blastocrithidiae. The sequence continues at coordinate 428,701 of NC_019814.1, forward strand.
ATGGATGACATTGAAGAATACTTCCATATATATGAAATTATTATCCATGATATTGCATAGAATACTGACGACAATGGATTTATTGCAGATAGTATTCCAAAAAATGTTGCTATCCCTTTTCCCCCTCTGAAATTAGCAAAAACTGGATACATGTGACCTAATACTACAAATACAATAGAAAGTCCCATTAATTTTGGACAGTTGATTCCGTAAATTATAGTGGTTATCTTTATAGCTATAAATCCCTTTATCATATCTCCTAACAATGTTATTATGGCTGCTATTTTGTTACCTGTTCTTAGCATATTTGTTGCTCCAGGATTCTTAGATCCAAAATTACGCGGGTCTTCTAGTCCAAGAAATATACTTGTTAAAACTGCAAACGGTATTGAGCCAATTATGTAGGAAAGTATAGTTACTGAAAAAAAATGAATATTTGTGCAATTGTTAGCTATCATATCGATATTGTTCTATAATTCTGAGTTAGGTATATAAGATAAACAATTATGTAATATTAACAGATAAAGCATATTATTTCTTGAGATAAGTCTTTTAATGCATATTCTAATTTCTAACGATGATGGTCATTCTTCAGTTGGTCTGAAAGCTGCAGTTGATGCATTAGTCAGCATAGCAGATGTCACAGTGGTTGCTCCTGAATCAAATTGCAGTGGCTCCTCAAATTCGATAACACTTAATAGGCCATTAAGTGTACATTTTGCTTCAGATAATTATATGATTATTAATGGTACTCCAACTGATTGTGTTCATCTAGCCTTGACAGGCTTGTTGGATAATTTACCTGATCTTGTCATTTCTGGTATTAATAACGGAGCTAACCTTGGTAATGATGTTCTATATTCTGGCACAGTTGGAGCGGCTAGAGAAGCCTACATGTTCGGCATTCCTTCGATTGCTGTGTCTTTGGTTGAAAAAGGATGGGGCAATTTAGAATCAGCTGCTATGATTTTGCGTGATATAGTTATTAATTGCATTAAAAATCCTTTTCAAGAATCATTCCTATGGAACATTAATATTCCTAATATTAGTTTAAACCATGTTAATGGTATAAAGTCTACTAGAATAGGAAAAAGATATCCGTCACAATTATCAACAAAGCATAAAACTCCTCGTAATGAAACAGTTTATTGGATTGGTCCAGTTGGAGAAGTTTCTGACAACTCTGATGGAACTGATTTTAATGCCATATCAAATAATTTTGTCTCTATTACACCATTGGGAATTGACTTAACCATAATAGATAATTTAGGCAAAATAAATAAATGGATTGGAAGTATTTAAAAAAACTACTATATTGCTGTTTATTGCTTATATTGATATGAGATAACTAATGATTTATATTTTACGTATTATAAACGTACTAATAAGATGTTTATTCTTTGCCTCATTATTACTAATTTCTGGATGTGTTAGAGAGATAACTGATTTTAAATGTGCTCATATATTTGAAATTTCTATGGATGAAAAACAATCTGTAAATGTCTATATAGTTAAGCAGGGTGATAGCTTATATAAAATAGCAAAACATTACGGAGTGGATGTTGATTTACTGAAAAAAACTAATAACATGGAGAATTCTTATCAAGTTAATGTTGGTAGTTTATTATATATACCTATAATAGATAATTCCTATGATGAATCAATTATTACAGATAGTAGAGTAGTGAGAAATGATAATTTTCGCTCGAGAAGAAATACAAGTAGTACTTCGATAGACTGGGAATGGCCTTGTAGTGGACTTGTAGAGGAATATTTTAGTTTAAAAAATAGAGGCATAGACATATACGGTAATATTGGTGATCCTGTTTTAGCTGCGACTGATGGCAGAGTTGTATATAGCGGTGGTGGTGTTAGCGGTTTAGGAAAGTTATTAATTTTGAGCCATAACGAAGGTTATATAACAGCGTATGCTCATAATAGTAAGATTTTTGTTTATAATGGTCAGGAAGTTACAAAAGGTTTTAAGATAGCAGAGATGGGTGATAGCGACTCAGATGCTCCTAAATTACATTTCGAGATTCGTAAAAACGGTTTGCCAGTTGATCCTTTGATTTATCTTCCAGAAAAATGATTCCTGTCCTAGTATTTGATATAGAAACTATTCCTGATGTCGCCGCTATAAAAAAAATAGGAATGTATGATGAGTGTCTATCTGATCAGCAGATATTAGATCTATTTATTTCTAAACGCATAGAATTATATGGCAATGATTTTGTGCCGTTGCATTTACATAAAATAGTTGCTATTAGTTGTGTTTTTAGAAACAATCAAGGTCTTTATGTAAAAACACTCGGCAAACATTCTGATGATGAACATACTCTGCTTGAGTGTTTTTTTTCTATTATCAATCGGTATTTTCCAAGGCTAGTTAGTTGGAATGGTACAGGTTTTGATCTTCCTGTAATACATTATCGTAGCATGGTAAATTGTATTTCTGCTCCTAAATATTGGGATACCGGTAGTTATGGTGATCGTGATTTGAAATTTAATAATTACATTAATCGTTATCATAATATGCATTTAGATTTGATGGATGTTTTATCTAAATATAATGGACGTGCTAGTGTTTCAATGGATGAGTTAACAAAATTATGTAATTTCCCAGGAAAAATTGGTATGAATGGCAGTAAGGTCTGGGATTATTGGTCTGATAGCAAAATTTCTGAAATACGTTCTTATTGTGAGACTGATGTTGTTAATACATGGTTGTTATATTGTAGATTTTGTTTATTTAGAGGAGATATAAGCAAAGAATCTTATGATGATGAAATTAATATAGTAAAACATAAAATATCATCTCTTGATGGAGAGCATTGGAAATCATTTCTTAAGTCTTGGAATAATTAACATCTATTAAATAAAACATTACAGTGGCATCTATAAATAATAATATTGGAATATAATTTGAAAAAAACGTTACGCATTGAATCTATTGATGCTAAGGGCATAGGGGTATCACATGATGAAAATGGCAAAGTGGTTTTTGTGGATGGTTCTTTGCCAGGTGAATTAGTGCAGGCTAAAATTATTAAAAGAAAATCATCTTATGATATTGCTGTTTTAGAGGATATAATAATCAGTTCGCCACATAGAGTTATTCCTCGTTGTAAATATTTTAATATTTGTGGTGGATGTTCTATCCAACATCTAGATGCTGCGGCACAGGTAGCGATAAAGCAACGTGTTTTGGAAGATAGTTTTTGCCATATAGGTAAGGTAAGGCCAGGTTTTTTGTTTTGCCCTGTATATGCTGAAACATGGCATTATAGAGATAGATCTCGTCTATTTGTAAAATTTTTACAAAATAAAGATAAATTACTTTTAGGTTTTTATGAGAGAAAAAGTAATAGAGTTATTAATATTTTAAATTGCCCTATACTTTCAAGGAAGATTAATATCTTATTGAGCCCTATAAGAGAGGTGCTACATAAGTTAACTATAAGAAATTCTATATCTCAAGTAGAAATTGCTGTTGGTGAGAATAGTGTATCATTGCTAATATATAATTCATGCACTCCTTCTCGTTATGATATAATCGATCTCGTCAGTTTTGGTATGGATAATTCTGTTGATGTGTGGCTGCACTCAGGTGATATCATCTATAAAGTTGGTGATTGTTCTTATGAGGATACTAGTTATTCCCTACCAGAATTTGAGATATCTATACCATTTAGGCCTAAAAATTTTACTCAAATTAACCATAAGCTTAATAGAATATTGGTATCAAAGGTTGTAGGTTTAATGGATATAAAATCATCTGACAACGTACTAGACTTGTTTTGTGGATTAGGAAATTTTACATTTCCGATTGCAAGGATGGCTAACAAGGTGCTTGGTATAGATATAGATGATAATTTAATCTGTAAGGCTAATAGTATTGCTGTAAATTATAATTTACAAGATGTAGTTAGTTTCATAAAGCTGGATTTGTTTTCCTTGAAGGATAGTTTTTTTAATAACTTAGATCCTTTTGATATAATGTTAATTGATCCTCCTAGAAGTGGTGCTGATTTGATAGTTAGGTTGCTTATCAGTTTAGCTAACAATAAAAGGCCGCGAAGAGTAGTATATGTATCATGTAATCCTCATACTTTAGCTCGTGATTCTTATTTATTAGTTACTAATGGTGGTTATAGAATTGTATGCTCTGGTATTATTAATATGTTCCCTCATACTAGTCATGTAGAATCAATAACTGTATTCGATACTTGAGTTTTTTGTGTTTTTGTAATTTTATTTTTATAGAGCGACGCTATTAATTTTATAGGGTCGATTTAATAGTCCTGATATATCAAATTTTTTATTTTATGTTTGAGTTTATTCGTAATAAAAGTCGCTTCATGCTTTTAATTGTATTCTTGTTAATAACTCCTGCTATATTTTTTTCCGGAGTATTTAATTATCAGCATGAACAAAATGATCCTAAAATTGCTAAATTTGCAGATAGTTATATTACTTTGTGTGAATTTAATACTGCCTATTCTGGTTTTTTGGAACAATTGCGTTCAAATGTTAGAGATTGTAAAGATGTAAGTATGATTGATACTCCTGATATGAGAGAGCATTTCTTAGAAGAGCTAATTAATACTAAATTGCTCAGCATTGTATCATCAGACATGCAAATATCTGTTACTGATGAAAGGCTTAGAAACTATATAGCTTCTTTAGATTGGGGTAATGGCAAGGGCAATTTTTCTAATGATGATTATATAAAAGTATTATCGAACTATGGAATGACGCCTTCTGAATTTGAATATAATCAGAGAAAATTTCTTTCTGTTAGACAAGTCACAGATTCTATAGTTTCTTCTGGAGTAACTTCAAAAATTGTTTTAAGAAATTATATAGATAGTCTATCTCAGAAAAGAGTTATACGCACTAAAATATATAACTTTGACAATTATAAATCTTGCGTTTCTGTTGATCCAGAAGAGATTAATTCATGGTATTTTAAGAATAAAGACTTTTTTAAAAAGCCAGAAAATGTCGATGTTGATTATATAGTAATAGATGAAAATGATTATGATGAGTTATTAGATTATAAAGATAAGGAAATTGAGTTATTTTATAAAAATAATCTTGATAAATTCACTGAACCAAGGAAGTTTTCTTTTGAGAGCATATTTTTCTCTTTTGATGACATTAAGTCAAATAAAGACAAGTCTGCTCTATTTAAAGAGGCTAGAAATATTTTATCTGAGTTAGAGAAAGATCCAAGTTATATGCTTTCTTCCAAGGATAATTCTGCTTCAAGTTTTATTTATACAAATTATGGCTTAAGTACTGAAGAAGAGATATTAGAATCATTAGGTCAAGAAGCTAAAGAAATTATTTTAAATTTATCCAAAGGACATCATTCAGAATTGCTGGAGACATCGAGTGGGTTATATATATTTAGATTGAATAAAATATCATCACCTCATATATTACCGCTTAAGGATTCTAAAGATCAGATTGTTCTTGAAATGCAACAAGATAATAAGAGAAGACGTTTTTATGAAAAAATTGATCGCATAAGAGAATTAATATACAACAAAGATTATGATATTGAGTCTATTGCATTAGATATAGGAATGAAAACCTCATCTATAAAGGGGTTAACTAAGAGCGGGATTACATTTGATGACAAAAATCATAATGCTATAAAAAATAGCTATTTAGATACTTATCAAGTTCTAAGTGTAATTTTTTCTAATGACTTTTCGTTTGATAAAAATTATTTTGGATTGGTTCAAATATCACCATCAATTTTTATAATAATGAAGGTAGTGAATTATAATCCTGCTTCTATTTTTTCATTAGAAGATGTTTATAGTAAGATTGAGTCTATTATCATTGATGATAAAGCTAGATTGTTGGCTATAGATTATGTTAATAATGATATTGAAAACATTCTTAAAAAAAATGGATTTAATAGTAGCGAATTCTCTGAAAAAATTGAGATATATAGATTACAATCAGATTTTAGATTACCAAAAGAGTTAGTAAATTCTGTAATGTCTATGCCTGTAAATAGTTTGCCATATTATGATAAAGTTGTCCTAGATTCAGGAGTTTTATTAGTTTGTTTAGAGGATGTTTTGAGTAAACAAGATGATCCTTTGATAGATAAACAAATAGAGGAGTCGTTACTATATTCTATAGGTAAATCTGAATGGTTAGCATCGTTAAGATTTTTCAAGAATAAATATCAACTCAAATTACTTGATCATGTGGATGATGTTATTAGTAATTAATTTAAGTTTTTTTGATCACAATTTATATTCACAAATCATTAATTTTGAGTAAACAATGCCATTTCTGCTGCTCTTTAATAGCTTGTAATTTTCCGGGGTTGTTATATCCAATTCTGATTCTGAATATATCAGTCCATATTTTTTTATAGTTTTAGGTATGAACATCCATAGTTTTTTTAAAATATTCTGATTAAATGGAGGATCTAATAGGATTAGGTCAAATTTTTTTGTGTTTTTCTTGCATATAAAATCAATAGCGTCGCCGTAATAAAAATTTATATTTTTAGCATTAATTTTTTTAATATTCTTCTTTATAAATTGTATAGTTTCTTTATCATTATCCACCATTTGTATAAAATTAGCACCCCTAGAAGCAGCCTCAAATCCTAATGATCCACTTCCTGCAAATAGGTCAAGAACATTTTTATCTGTAAAATTATTATTCCAATGATTATTTATCCAATTAAATAAAATTCCCTTTACTTTACTTGGAGTTGGTCTTAGTTCTTGCATAGTTGGAAATGTAACTTTAGTATTCTTATATTGTCCAGATATAATGCGAATAGAGTTTTTAATCATGTTTAAATTTTTTAAAAAGAAATCAGTTGGTATTGATAATAGAAAAGAATCACCAGAGGCTATTGGTTCCGATGATTTTTTAGAAAAAGTATCAGATTGTGGTAAAGCTTATGAAAGCTCTGTTAAGAAGAACAATTTAAATTATACAGGTAATAGTGAACAAATATCAGATCAAGAATCAAAATATGTAGTTGTTAATAATAATTGGCTCAGTTTTTTGAGAAAAGGTTTATATAATACGAGTAAAAAGTTAGGTACAATTTTTTATAATTTTAAAACCAATGAAGAGTTGTTTGATAATTTAGAAGACATATTAATAACATCTGATATTGGTTGTAGAATGACTGAAAAAATCTTATCAAAGTTAAAAGAACAAGTAAAAAAAGAAAAAAATTCGGATCCAGCGTATATTAAAAGTTTGCTTAGAAATATTTTAATAGATCAATTAAAGCCACTAGAGGGCATTATTAATATAGATAAAAAACCTTTTATAATTCTAACATCTGGTTCTAATGGTGTAGGTAAGACTACTTCTATTGCGAAACTAGCATTTCATTTTAAGAATAGAGGCTTATCAGTTTTGCTTGTAGCCGCTGATACATTTCGTGCAGCATCTTGTGAGCAACTAAGAACTTGGGGATCAATGAATAATATACAAGTTTTTTATACTGATTCTTCTGATCCGTCTTCTGTTGTTTTTGATAGTATACATTATGGAAAATCAAAAAATATTGATGTTATTATCATAGATACAGCAGGACGCCTCGCCTCCAATAAAAATTTAATGACTCAGTTAAGTAAAATAAGGAAAGTCATTTCTAAAATAGATCATGATGCTCCTCATGAATCTATTTTAGTAGTAGATGGAAACACAGGGCAGAATGTTTTGCAGCAGTTAGAATATTTTAATAATGCAGCAAATTTAAGTGGGTTGATAATTACTAAATTAGATGGTTCTGCTAAAGGCGGGATATTAGTTGCTATATCTGATATATGTAAAATCAATAAAGATACCATGCCTGTATACTGGATTGGTTTAGGTGAAGGTATATCCGACTTGTATGAGTTTAGAGCTGTTGAGTTTGTTGATGCATTATTGAATTAATTACTAAATTTATAACACTTTTAGTATTTTGTATTTAAATAGTATTTATAGAATTTATTTTATTTTATTTTCATATTATCTAGTTGAATGCTAGATTTTAAATTAAAAGAGAGGCGTAATGAGTTTGCACATATCTTCTATTTTAGAACTTATTAATGAATTACAATCAGGACGTATGATTATATTGGTAGATGAAGAGGATAGAGAAAATGAGGGAGATCTACTTATAGCATCGGAGTTCGTCTCATCAGAAGCTATTAATTTTATGGTGACTCATGGTAGAGGTTTAGTATGTATTACATTAACACATGAGCATTGTAGTAAATTAGGATTGTCTATGATGTCAGATCAAAACAGATCAAGATATGGTACAAATTTTACCCAGTCTATAGAGGCAGCACATGGTATTGATACTGGTATTTCTGCATCTGATCGTGCTAGAACTATTAGGGTTGCCGTATCCCCAAACGCAACTCCTGACGATATTGTACAGCCAGGTCATATATTCCCTCTACGTGCTGTAACAGGTGGAGTATTAGTTAGGGCAGGACATACTGAAGCTGGTTGTGATCTGACAGCAATAGCTGGCTTAATACCATCTTCTGTAATATGTGAGATTTTAAATGATGACGGGAAAATGGCTAGATTACCAGATTTAATAAAATTTTCACAAAAACATAATATAAAAATAGGGGCTATATCTGATTTAATCAAATATAGAATTCAGAATGAGACGATAGTAAGAAGAATAGGGCAGTTCGATATAGAAACTATTGAAGGAACTTTTAAAGCAGTTTTTTATAAGGATTTATTTCATAGCAAATCTTTGCATATTGCCTTAGTTAGCGGTGATCCTAGAAAATCTAAAGAAACATTAGTTCATGTTTACGAGTCAATATCTATACTAAATATTATAAATCTCAATGAGAAACCATTAAATTTTAATGATGTGCTAAAAAATATAGCTAATTCTTCATCTGGAGTAATAGTTTTAATAAATTGTGAGTCAGTAGAAGGCAATATGTTAGATCAAGTTAATAAAATATTAAACTTAGAAGGTGCTAATAATGCGAATAGTGATAGCATTAATGGATATAGTTGTGGTATAAGTGATCAAATTCTATATGAGCTAGGAGTTGGTGTTAGAAATTTTATCTAATATATATATTTAATATATAGTTTTGATTTCGTAAGTTTTTGATAGTAAGTAGTTTTTATTGATAAATTATAATTATTGGATGTGTTAAATATTATGGATATTCATATCATTGATCCTGATTTAAAAGGTAAAGGTCTTAGTATTGGTATAGTAAGATCAAGATTTAATGGTGATATAAGTCAAACTGAATTGGATTATTGTATAGAAGAGCTTAATAATTTAGGAGTTTCTAATAGTGATATTGTATTAGTTACTGTTCCTGGAGCTTTGGAGATAGGTGTTGCATTATCGCATATGATAGAAACATATAATTTTAATGCAATGATTGCTTTAGGTGCCGTTATTAGGGGGGATACTTTTCATTTTGAAATTGTTAGCAATGAAATGTCTTCTGCTATATCTAATGTTTCACTTAGTACTGGTGTGCCAATAGCTAATGGTGTTTTAACTGTTGATTCCGAAGAACAAGCAAATATCAGAGCTGCTAAAAAAGGTTATGATTGTGCTAGGGCGGCGGTAGAAATGTCTAATCTTATAATAAAACTTAGCGCTGATCAGGAATATGAAGATGAGTAGATTTTCAATATATATGGAGAACTCATCGTATGCGTAATTTTCACAAAGGAGCTCGTAGTCTTGCTCGTGAACTTGCCCTTCAAGGTATTTATGCGTGGCTTATATCTGGTAATATATATAAGAATGTTAATGATATTAATAACGATATATATGATAATATCAAAAGTAATTTAGTTGATAATGATTGGTTTAAGATTCTTATAAATGGCGTTTTAGATAATCATGATTCACTATGTGAAAGATTCACTCCATATATAGATAGATCATTAGATTCAATATCACCAGTGGAGTATGCAATTTTATTAATTGGGACTTTTGAACTAATTAATCACTTTGAAATACCATATAAGGTAATTATAAATGAAGCTGTAGAATTAGCAAAATCTTTTGGTGGCACCGATGGTTTTAAGTTTATAAATAGTGTTTTAGATAAATTAGCTAGTGATGTTAGAAATAATTAACTAACAATCTCAATGTCGCAAAAATGTTTTCTAAATGTTGACAATTTGTTATTCATATAGTTATCTTTTTGATTTGTTATATTAAATTTTTTATTGCCATATTATGAAAAATCGTTATTCTGTAGGTTTTCCAAATTTTTCTTGGATTTGTAAGAAACATGAAAGATTAGTGTCTTTTGGATTTGGTAGTGGTCTTATAAGACCTGGATCTGGCACATGGGGTACTGTTTTAGCATGGTTGTTATGGCATATAATTCCCTGGTATTTAATTAGCAATCCTGTAATATTCTTTATAGTATCCTTGGGGTTTGTGTACGGTTGTATTGCCTGCAAAAAGGTTGATGATGAACTTGGCGCTCATGATCACGTAGGTATAGTATGGGATGAGATTATTTCTTTTATTATTGTTTTGTTATTCATACCTAATGTTTTTTATATTCAGTTTGTATCATTCATAATTTTTAGATTTTTTGATACAATAAAGCCATATCCTATCAACAAGATAGATAAAGAAGTGAGCAGTGGCATAGGCATAATGCTAGATGATTTAATAGCTGCATTCTATACAATAATACTAGTTTCTTTGATTTTCGGATTATAGTTTATTAGCATTCATTTTTTTATTTCTTGATAAGTTTATATCATTCATAAATTTCTTTGCAGCTGTTGATGATGCTTCTCGCCAGTTATCATTGTTGGAAGCATATATTATTGACCTTGATGAACTTATCATTGCTCCAGAACAGTTACTATTTGTACCTGAGACTACAGTTGAATATATATCTCCTCCCTGAGCTCCTATTCCTGGAATGAGTAGTGGCATGTCTTCACCGATAGCTTTTCTAATAATGGATAATTCTTTCGGAAATGTAGCGCCAGCAACTAGTCCAAATTGTGAGTTAGTGTTCCATTCCTTAGACACTACTTGTGCTATGTGTAAATATAGTGGAGTTCCATTTATCATTTTCAATGATTGAAAGTCAGATCCTCCTGGATTAGAAGTTCGACAGAGAACTAATACGCCGCGATCTTTCCATTCTAGATATGGTTCTATTGAATCTAATCCCATGAATGGATTAACAGTTAATGCATCTGCTTTATATCTATCAAATGCTTCAATTGCATATTTTTCTGATGTGTTCCCAATATCACCTCTTTTTGAATCTAAAATAATAGGCAAATATGGATAATTATTTCTTATATATGAGCAGATTTCTTCTAATTCGTCCTCTGCTCTATAGGCAGAAAAGTAGGCAATTTGTATTTTGATGCTAGATATATATTCAGCAGTTGCTTCTATTATGCCTTTACAAAACTCTAATATTGATCTTTTGTTTGTGCTTAATTCTTTTGGGAATTGTTTTGGATCTGGATCTAAGCTAACTTGCAATAGTGAATTATTTCTATCGCATGAGTTTTTAATTTTTTTAATAAAGTTCATTTTTATAGTGTTTTGTAAATTATTACTTGGATCTTAATTGTTAAATTAAGATTATTTATTAAAATAAATAAAATCTATATAATAAAATTTATAATGATCATTTAGGTATTTTTAGATTTTATATTAACTTTTTTTAAAATACTTTTACTAGTTATTAAAGATATATAACTATGCTGGTAATATTTGTTATTATATATCTTTTTCATATTCGATCGAGTTTAGGTATTTTCGAACTTCATATATAGCTTTTATGGATTTTATATGATTAAGCCATTGAATGTCAGGATTTGATCTATTTGATGTTATTATTTCAACCCTATCACCACTATTTAATTTTTTATATAATGAGCTCCACTTCCCATTAATTTTAGAGGTTGCTACTTTATTGCCAAGATTAATCTTAATTGCATATGCGAAATCTATTACAGTAGAATCTTTTGGAAGATTAATAACTTTTCCTGATGATGAGAAAACATATATAGTATCCTGTAAGAGCTCAGTTTTTATATATTCCAAAAATTCTTTTGCTTTATAGGTTTCATTATGTATATCTAATGCACAAGGAAATTTATATTTTTCTAGCTGTTTTTGAAATTCTGTATTGTCTTGTTTTTTTATCCAATAATTAGCAATTCCATTTTCAGCCAAATTATCCATATTTTTCGTTCTAATTTGAAATTTTATTTTTATCCCATTAGAGCTAATTACTGTTGTATGCAAGGATTGGTAGCCATTTATTTTTGGCATAGATATGTAGTCTTTAAATTTCTCATTTATTGGTTTGTAATACTGATGTATAACCCCCATTGTTGAATAACAGTCAGAGATTTTACTAGTAGTAATAATGAAATAGTATGTATCTGTAATCTCGGAAAAAGTCACCCCGCGTGATAACATTTTTTTATATGAGCTAAATAATGAATCTGTACTTCCATTCCTAACTTCAACATCTAAGTTATTTCTTGACGTTTCTTTATATATATCATATCTTATCTTATTGCTTAATTTATTATGTTTTTGTCGTTCAAATAATATTGCTTTATACATTATTTTGAATCTATGTGGATATATTACGGCAAAACTCAAATCTTGTAATTCTTTACAAGTAATATTTAACCCGAGTCTATAAGCTATTGGTGCGTATATCTCTAATGTTTCATTTGCCACTCTTCTTTTTTTGATAGGATTGTTTATAGCGTTTATAGTGCGCATATTATGTAATCTATCTGCCAGCTTTATAAGAATTACCCTAATATCTTTATCTGTGGCTATTAACATTTTTCGTAGATTTGCCGCTTGTTGTTCAAGTTTATTACTAAAATCAAGCTTGTCAAATTTTGATAGGCCATCGACTAATATCGCTACATTTTTACCAAATTTTGTTTCTAACTCAAGTTTTGATATTCCATGATCTTCTATAACATCATGTAATAATGCTGCTGATATTGCCTCTTTATCTAGTTTCCATTGTGAGCATATTTCAGCTACAGCTATAGGATGTGATATGTAAGGAGATCCACTCTCTCTTTTTTGTCCAGCATGAACTTTATCTGCCAATATAAAAGACTCGCAAACTATCTGCAGGTCTTTTTTAGATAGATACAATTTTAATTTTTTCAGTAAAGACAAGAAAGAATTATTTTTAATCAGTAAGAATTGACTAAGATTACCATCTAGTCTGAAATAATCTTTATTCCAGAAATTCAGAAACTTAAAGAATCTTGATAAGCTACTGGAAATAGTCCTGATCTCATTTGAACTCATAATTTAACATTAAAATTAGCCAGGTACTTTGGATAGCATCTCTAAGCCAGACAATCCTTTACTTATTTCACGTAGTGCTAGAACAGTAGGCTTGTCCTTGCTTTCTAATTTTGGAGCGTGACCTTGTGCTAATTCACGAGCGCGGTATGCAGCTGCTAAGGTAAGATCAAATCTATTGTTTATGTTTTTTAAGCAATCTTCTACTGTTATACGTGCCATTTTAGTTCGCTTCTATTGTTAAACATGTAACTTATACTTCAAGTAATATAGGACAATCCTATCATCTACTAATCTAATTTGTAATACCTAGCTTATTAAATAGATTTTTATTCTTAAAGTACTGGTATTGAAATCTCAATTTTGTTGATTTTATGATATGATTCATATCTGATCTCGCTAAGTTGAAATCAGAGTTTATTATAACATAATCATAATCACTAGAGCGCATGATTTCATTCTTGGCTTCAGATAATCTTTTCTCTATAACTTCCATAGAATCCAGGTTCCTGAGAATTAAACGGTTTCGTAATTCTTCGATTGATGGCGGTAGAATAAAAATTCTGATTGCATTTGGATAACAATTTTTTATTTGATCTGAGCCTTGGCAATCTATTTCTATTATAAAATCAGTATCTTTAATTGTTTTATTGTTTATGACTGACTTGTGTGTTCCATAGAAATTACTATGCACTTTCGCCCATTCTATGAATTCGTTGTTATTACGCATTTTTAAAAAGTCTTCTACTGACACAAAGTGATAATCAATTCCATTTTTTTCGCCAAATCTAGGCTTCCTTGTAGTATAAGATATAGAAAATGTTATTGATTCATTATCATTCAGCAGTGCCTTTATTAGACTAGATTTACCTGATCCGCTAGGTGCTGTTACAATAAATAAATTGTTGTTACTCATGTTAATCATTAATTTTATCTTGTGATCCTATCTAATTACTTATTGATTTAGTTATCATAATTATTTCACATTATACGAAACAATTATATGAGTTATGTTATATTTAAAGATATATCTTATAGTTTTATTTTAATAATTTATATCATAACTGATTTATAGTAATAGGTCGTGGTTGTTTTTTGTAATATTGTAGCTTATTGCTTATTATATTTAAATTTAGGTAGATGACATGGATTCAATTTTTATGGAAAATATGCAGAAGCAAAATTTCAGAACCCCAGATAGTTTTTCATTCGATAACTTTCAGGATGCTGAGTTAGCTGTTAATAGGTTGATTGAAATATATGAACGCAATACTGAATTCTTGCGTAATGAATTTAGTAATATTCTGACAAGCAATCAAGGTAATAATATAGATTATAGAGTAAGGGCATGTTATCCAGCTATAAGAATACAAGTAAGTACTCATGATTCTATAGATTCTAGATTTTCTTATGGACACGTCGCTGAACCAGGTATTTATCAAACCACTGTTACAAGGCCAAGGCTTTTTAAATCTTATTTGGTAGATCAAGTTAATCAATTGCTCAACAATCACCGTGTTCCTGTTAGCATTGGAGAGTCTAATTCTCCCATACCATTACATTTTGCATTTTCGGAAGGAGCACATGTTAAATATAGTGATGCTAAGTCAATTAATAGGCCATTAAGAGACATCTTTGATGTTCCAGATCTTTCTGTTACAGATGATGCTATTGTTAATGGTACTTGGAGAGAGAAAGATGGAGATAGCATAAAACCATTAGCTCCATTTACTGCTGCTCGTATAGATTATTCATTACAGCGTCTACAGCATTATACAGCTACTGCTCCTAATTTTTTTCAAAACTATGTTTTATTTACAAATTATCAATTTTATGTTGATGAGTTTTGTGAAATGGCAAGGAAATTAGTAATGGATGGGATAGGTGGTTATACTTCTTTAGTAGAACCAGGAAATATCATTACTAGCAATGATGGATCTGATCAGAATCAAAATTTAAATATAAGAGCTCCTCAGATGCCAGCATATCATTTAACCAGACCAAATCATTCCGGAATTACTTTGGTAAATATTGGTGTGGGACCTTCGAATGCTAAAACTATAACTGATCATGTTGCTGTATTAAGACCACATGTTTGGCTTATGTTAGGTCATTGCGCTGGTTTGCGTGATTCACAACGCTTGGGAGATTATGTTTTGGCTCATGGGTATGTGCGTGATGATCATGTTTTAGATGAGGATTTGCCTTTATGGGTTCCAGTTCCAGCATTAGCAGAAGTGCAAGTAGCGCTAGAGAAGTCTGTTGCGGAAATATCAGGTTTGCAAGGATGGGATTTAAAACGCATCATGCGGACAGGTACTGTAGTTACTATTGATAATAGAAATTGGGAGCTTCATGATCAGCTTGAGGTTGTGAAACGTTTTGCTCAATCACGTGCTATAGCTCTTGATATGGAATCAGCAACTATTGCTGCTAATGGTTTCCGATTACGTGTACCTTATGGAACCTTATTGTGTGTTTCTGATAAGCCGTTACATGGTGAATTAAAATTACCTGGCATGGCTAGTGATTTTTATTTAAAGCAGGTTAGTCAGCATTTAGAAATAGGTGTAAGAACTCTTGAGTATCTAAGAGACATGCCATCAGAGAAATTACATTCTAGGAAATTAAGAACCTTTATGGAAACAGCATTTCAATAATATTTAATGGTGGAGCGGAGGAGGATCGAACTCCCAGCCTTCGCATTGCGAACGCGACGCTCTTCCAATTGAGCTACCGCCCCATTCGTTAATTCTAGTTACTATTCATAAAGTATTCAACGTAGCAATTACTGGTGCATGATCAGAAGGTCTTTCAAGACCTCTTAATGATTTATCTATTACGCAGATCTGACATCTTTCTTTAAGAGAACATGAGATTAATACATGGTCTATTCTGAACCCTATATTGCGTTTAAAAGATGACTTTCTATAGTCCCACCAACTATAAGAGCATTTTGGTTGCTTAAATAATCTGAAAGCGTCAAATAGACCTAATCCTATAAGATTATTAAATAATTTACGCTCAATTTCTGACGTTAATATCTGATTCTTACAAAGTTTTGCATTATAAACATCGTCATCGTTAGGGGCTATATTATAATCACCAAGTACTATCAAATGATTATTTTTTATTAACTTGTTTTTTAGTGTTTTTTCTAGTTTTTTAAACCATTGAATTTTATATTCATATTTTTCGCTGCCTATCGTTTGCCCATTAGGACAGTATACGCATATAACACAAATATTCCCAATTTTTGATGGAAGAGTTATTGATATTAATCTTTTTTGTTCCTCATCCTCATCAGGAAAATTATATAAGGTTTTTATAGATTTATACTTACTGACAATAGCAACGCCATTGAATGTTTTTTGCCCAAGCCAATAACTATTGTATCCTATGTCATTAAATGATTCATATGGAAATTTATCGTCAGTAATTTTTGTTTCTTGTAGACATAGCACATCAATATTATTTTTATCTAAGAAGGACAAGACCTGCTCTAGACGCACTTTTAAAGAATTAACATTCCAAGTTGCTATATTCATATAAAACAATTTTGTAGCATGTCATAAAATAACAACAAATCATAGATAACTAGGGAAGAAGCATAGTTATCAAGTTATTGTTGATTTAACAACATATTTTTTACAGACATTGTCAGACGACTTTTGTGACGCGCAGCTTTATTTTTATGAATTATTCCTTTATCTGCCACTCTATCTATTATGCTTGTCGCTTTTCTTAAGACATCTTCAGATGTACTCTTGTCTTTTGTTTGAATAGATTGAGTTACTCTTTTTATTGCAGTGCGCAGCATAGATCTTAGGCTGGAGTTGTGTTTATTTCTTTCTGATGATTGACGGGCTCGTTTGCGAGCTTGTGATGTATTAGCCATTTTTTCTTAATTCTTTAATTGAAAGTTATAAAGTAGTTAATTATAAAGTTTTTATAATTTAAGTAAAATATTTTTTAGTTATAAATCTATAATTTGTGTTATTTCAATGTTTTTATTTTGTAATAAATAAGCTTAAAAAATCTTTTGATCTCATTCCAAATATAAATAATGAAGCAGTGTATATTATAAATCCTACTATTAGTACAAATGATAGTAATGAAAACCTCTGTATTATACTTGATTGTAATTCTATCCAGTTAATTTTATTTTCGAAGAGGTTTAGAAAAATTCCCATCAAAATGGATGATGGTACTAAACGCAATAGCATGGTTATCCAGCTATTCTTGTATGATTTAAATACTTTATTTTTAGTTAGAAGAAATAGCATGAATAAGGAATTCAAAGTAGCGCCAACGCTATAAGATATCGCAATTCCTACATGAGAGTATAATGGAACCAGAAATATATTTAGTGTTTGCGCAAGAAATAATGATAGTAATGAGGTCTTAGTAGGTGTTATTGTGTCCTGCATGGCATAGAATGCAGAAGACAATATTTTAATGCTCATCATTCCTAGCAACCCTATTGAATATGCTAGAACAGCCAATTTTGTATTATATACATCTATTTGATTAAATTCTCCATAATGAAATAATACAGTTACTAGTCCATTGGGTATTGAAATCATACATACCATTGAAGGTATTCCAAATAACATTATTATTTTTAGGCTATTGTTTATCAATAGTTTGTATTTATCATGATCGTTATTAATGTATGATTTTGACAGATCAGGCAACATCACTGTTCCTAATGCCAATCCTATTAAAGCAGTTGGTAAATCTACTATTCTGTCTGCTAAAGTTAGCCAAGTTAGGCTTCCTGGTGTTAACCAGGTTGCTATATTTGTGTTTATCAGGAGTGAAATTTGAGATACAGAAACACCAAGTAACGCAGGCATCATTTTTTTTATTATGTTTTTTACATATTTGTCATTATATGCACTGGTAAAATCAAATGATACAGATGGTTGTAATTTTACTTTTGATATGGCTATCCATTGTATAGCGAATTGCGCAATTCCTCCTACTACAACGCCTAAAGCTAAAGCATATATAGGCTGAATCGTCTCCTTAGAAAATACTAAGCAAGTTAAAACCATTGAGATATTAAGTAATGCTGGAGTGATAGCTGGTATAGAGAATTTTTTCCAGGTATTTAATATACAAGATGCAAATGCTGTTAGCGAAATAAGAATTACGTATGGGAACATTATTCTTGTCATTAGCACTGTAACATAAAACTGATTATTATTGTTGTTTTTGTATACTCCACTAGCAAATATTTTAATTATAAATGGAGTAAATATTATGCCTAGTACTGTAATTATTATTAGAGATGTTGTCAGCAGTAGAGCCATCCTAGTAATTAAATTATGGATATTTTCGCTCAGGCTGTTTTCATTCCTAGACTCAGTTCTTGCTAGACTTAAAGTTGGTATAAATGCTTGGGCAAATGATCCTTCTGCAAAAATTTTCCTTAACATATTAGGTATTCGGAAAGCTATCCAAAAAGCATCGCTTAGGGAATTTGCTCCTATGTTTTTTGCTATTACGATATCACGAATAAGTCCGGTTGCGCGTGATACTAATGTAAAAATACTAACAATTAATACAGATCGTAGAGTTCCCTTCAAAGTCATAATCTCAAGTTGTCTTTTAATTTAATTTGTGAATATTATACACATATGTCTAGCCAAGTAGACAGGAAAGAATTTTTTTCCTTATTTCATCAACTGATCCAATACCAGTTATCCTTATATATTTGGGAGCGGCAAATTGATCTTTTTCATACCAATTTGAATAGTACTCAACTAATGGTCTAGTTTGTTTCTTGTATATTTCTAGTCGATGTTTAACGGTTTCTTCGCGGTCATCTTCTCGCTGCACCAATGTTTCACCTGTAATATCATCTTTCTCTGGAATTGCTGGAGGATTAAATGTTATATGATAGCTGCGGCCACTTGTTATATGTACTCTTCTTCCACTAATTCTTTCTATTATATTGTTTTCTGGAACTTGAATTTCCACTACATAATTTAGCTCTATTTTTGCATTCTTTAAGGCATCTGCTTGTGGAATAGTCCTAGGAAATCCGTCTAGCAAATAACCATTTGCACAATCATGATTCTTAAGACGCGCTTTAACTAGCTCTATTATGATCTCATCTGGAACTAATCTACCAGAGTCTATTATCTTTTTTAATTCGACACTTAATCCTGTTTCAGCTCTAATTTCTGTACGCAACATATCCCCAGTAGATATCTGTGGAATATTAAATTGCTTTGTTAAAAAAGCGGCTTGAGTGCCTTTGCCTGCTCCTGGTGGCCCGAGCAATATTAGACGCATGAATACTCCTGAATTTTAATATAAATTATTTATAAGAATACTATTGACAACATATCTGCATTTTCTTGTTACATATATCTCTTGTTCTTTCTAAATCCTCAAGAGTATCTACTCCTGGACATAATTCTTCATTGATAATTTCAACTATTATTTTATAGCCATTTTCTAATGCTCGTAACTGTTCTAATGATTCAGATTCCTCTAATTCACCCTTTTTTATAAATGGATATTTTTTTAAAAATGATGATCTGTAAGCATACACTCCAATGTGCCCATATCCATATGTATCATTATATCTTTGATTATTCCATGGCACACTAGTCCTCGAAAAGTATAGTGCGTTATTCTTTAGATCACAAACTACTTTAACAATGTTTTTATTTAGCATATCTTTTTCATTGTTAATTTTAAATGCACATGTTGATATATGCGCTAACTTAGAGTTCTTTAATTTTTTTGCAACGGAGTTAATAACCTCTGGATCTATCAATGGTTCATCTCCTTGTACATTTACTATTATTTCATTATTCTTTAGTCTCAATATTCCTACAGATTCTGATAGTCTATCTGTTCCAGATTCATGATTAGATGATGTCATTATGCTCTTAAATCCGTATTTGTTTACAGTATTACAAATTTGTTCGCTATCTGTTGCAATATAGACTTCTTTCGCCATAGACAATGATGATTGCTGGGCTACTCTGACTATCATTGGAATGCCACATATATCTTTTAGTGGTTTGCCAGGTAGTCTAGTAGAGGACATTCTAGCAGGTATAATAACTATAAAACTATTATCTGATACTGTATCTTTTTTAATTGGTTTTATAACCATGGTTTTTATTCTAGATTTGTTTTGCCTGATCACATAGCATTATTGGTATACCCTCACGTATCTGAAATGCTATGTGATCAGCATTGCAAATAAGTTCAGTTTTTGTTTTATTGTATTGTAGTTTCCCACTGCATTTAGGGCAAACAAGGATATCGATAAATTTATCTTTCATAATTGTTTATTGTTAATTATTTAAACTGACCTGCATATTATAAATGATCTTTTAATTTCATGCTGGCTTGATACATTTGATTTGATAAATAATTAAAAAAAAATTTATCCGAAAATTCCGCATCTACACTTATTTCCCAGATCCTTGGATCTTCATAGTTTAGGCATTTAACGGCATCTTTGGATGTTATTAAAATAGCATCAGCTGATATGTTATAGAATAAAGATTTATCAAATTTGCAATGATCCTTTAATTTTATATATGATGATGGATATATCCAACAATCGTTAAGGGTTTTAATGAATCTTTCGTTATTTCCTATTCCTGATAATGCAACAATTTTTTTATAATAATTATTGCAGTTAAAATAACTTATCGGAAAATCCTTCTCTAATCCGCTTATGTTGTAAGCAAATTCTGGTTTTAGATACATGTTTATAGTGTAAGGCCTATTTTCTTGAAGATATATATTTGTTTCTTGCATTTCTTCGTAATTTATTCTATTGTTTACGATTGTGTTTGCTTGATTAAGCCTGACTGTCTGTTCTCTTAGTGGTCCAGACGGAATCAATCTGCCATTTCCTATCATTCTATTGTCTTGTACAATAATTTCAAAATCTCTAGCCATTGAAACGTGCTGTAATCCATCATCTGAAATGATAATATTAATATTTGGAAAATTATGTAACAGCGATTTTATTGCTATATCTCTTTTAGGATGCACGGAGATTGGGGCTCCTGTTTTTTTGGTGATTAATGTTGGCTCATCACCAAATTCTGAAAAACATACATTTTTACAGCCTACCTTTGGTCTATCTCCAACATCGATCCCATAACCTCTGCTAATAACTCCAGGTTCCCATCCTCTAGATTTTAGCTCTTTAGTTATTGATATAACAACAGGTGTTTTTCCTGTTCCTCCTATATAAATATTTCCTACAACAATAACTGGTACCCTGGCTCTAAAAATCCTGAGCATTTTTATTTTATACAAATAATTCTTAATAAATAAAAAAGATTTTGTTATATATGAAGCTGGATATAATATATTACTTATCAATCCCTTTTTCATCCATTGGTTATGTATATATTCAATAACTCTATTACAGTTTATTGATCTCATAACTAAAGCAAAGAAATTCTGCTTCATTGAATTAATTCTTTTACCATCATGGTTTGCTTACAAAATAGTAATATTATTATATAACAATTGTATTATTGCATCCCCATAAATTTATATATTAGACAGAGAAATACAAATGAAAATATATCCACAGATTTTGTGGATAATTCTGTTATTAACTTTACAAACATACTGTATTGCTTATTACTTTAGTAGTTTGTGCAATAATTATACACCTTTATAAAAAAAATTATATTTATCAATAAGATAGAATATAATTAGCTGCTTCTTAGCGTTATTTGATTATTTTTTGCTAAGGTATTAATAATGTTTATATACTATACAATTCTGTGGATATTTATTGGTTGATTGCATGAAAAATGATAGTAACGATGACTTAGATGATATTTTTACTGTTTCTGGTCTAAACAAGAAGGTTAGCTTATTACTTGAGAATGAAATTTCTTTAGTCTGGGTAAAAGGTGAGGTTTCTAATTTCATTATTGCTAATTCTGGTCATTGGTATTTTACCATGAAGGATAGTATTGCTTCAGTAAAAGTTGTCATGTTTAAGAGCAGGGCAAATGCAATTAAACAAAAACTTAAGGATGGGGATGAGATAGAAATTTATGCCAATGCTTCTTTATATGTGCCAAGAGGAGAGTATCAACTACAATCTCTCTTACTAAGAAAGTCAGGGATAGGTAGATTGCATGAGAAATTTTTGGCGCTAAAAAATAAATTATCTGAAGAGGGGTTATTTAAACAGGCAAATCGTCTGCCGAAATTAATACCAGTATCTATTGGAATAATAACTTCTCTGAATACAGCAGCTCTACGTGATGTCCTAGTTTCATTAAATAGAAGAGCTCCTTATGTTAAAATTGTCATATATCCTACCCCTGTCCAAGGAATAGATGCATCATTGAAGATATTGGAAAAAATTATCACTATCAATAATAGGATGGAAGTCGATACGTTATTATTAGTTCGTGGCGGTGGAAGCTTAGAAGATTTATGGTGTTTTAATGATGAATCTTTGGCGCGTGTTATAGCTAATAGCTCAATCCCTATAATAAGCGGCATAGGTCATGAAACGGATTTCACTATAGCTGACTTTGCTTCAGATTTAAGAGCTCCTACGCCTACTGCTGCTGCTGAGCTCTCTTGTTCTAATATTGTTGATCTAACAAACAAGATTAAATTTTTCTGTAGACATATATATAGATCTCAAAGATGTATAATAGATAACTGTTTTCAATGTTTAGATATATTATCCAGAAGGATTGTTTCTCCTTTAATAGATATTAAAATCTTCCTGGAAAGAATTAATGTTTTAAAAAAACTATTAGCCTCTTGTATTAGAGGCAAATTAGTTGAGCGTCGATCAAAATTTAATTTAATTGTAAATAGTTTGCATTTTAATGCTACCAATATTAGTATGGAAGCAAGGAGGTTATTTATATTGTCAGATAAACTTAGGAAAGTTTATCTTGATGGTGTCGCCTCGAGGCAAGCTGTGGTCCAATCTGCTATGGCTATTATTCATGCTTTTAATCCTGAAAATATTTTACATAAAGGTTATTCTGTAGTTCGTGACATTAATGGCAATGTGATTAAAAGTTATGATAGCGTGTCATCCGGACAAAAGCTAGAGATTCAATTATCAGATGGATTTATAGAAACCATAGTATATAGTAGCAAAAACAAGTAAAGTCTTTATCAATCTTTGAGGAGTTTTTTATAGTTATGAGTTACAATCTTCCGCCTTTACCATATGATGCTAGTTCCTTATCTCCATATATTTCTAAAGAAACGATAGAGTTTCATTATGGCAAACACCATAAGACTTATGTCGATAATTTGAATAATCTTATTTCTGATAATGAATTAAGTAAATTAAACCTGGATGATATTATTAAGAATTCTACTGGTGCCATATTTAATAATGCTGCTCAAATATGGAATCATAACTTTTATTGGAATAGTCTTTCACCTATTTTTAACCAACATCCATCTGATATTTTATTGAAATCAATAGAGTTGAAGTGGGGCAATTTTGAGAATTTTAAAGAATCTTTTACAAGATCAGCATTAAGTAATTTTGGTTCTGGATGGACTTGGCTTGTAAAGAAAACAGATGGTTCTTTGGATATAGTAAATACAAGCAATGCAAACACTCCTATTATTACTGAAGATAAGGCATTATTAACTTGTGATGTATGGGAGCATGCTTACTATATAGACTATCGTAATTCTAGAGCTAAGTACCTGGAAAACTTTTGGGAAATAATAAACTGGAATTTTGTGAGCTCTAATTTTTCTGGCTAGATGTGTTTTGGTGTTTTATGTAAACAAAAGACAACAATATACCAATATAGAGTTGTCCTTTGTTTGGTCTACGATAAATAGTTATTGAAAGTTTTCAATCTTAATTTCAATAAATATCCAATTAAGGCAACAACTGAGTAATTTCTCAAATTGTTTTAAGCTGATGTAATGTTAAGTGCTTGTTTTCCTTTAGGTCCTTGAACAGTTTCATAAGATACTTTCTGACCTTCTTTTAGTGTTTTAAAACCATCCATTTGAATTGATGAGAAGTGAGCAAATATCTCCTCCCCGCCGTTATCTGGAGTAATAAACCCAAAACCTTTAGCATCATTGAACCACTTTACAGTTCCTGTTGATTTGGTTTGGTTATGATCGGTATTAAATGTGTCGTTTGTACTAGACATGCAGACTGCCTCTTTAAATCACATGCTTGCAGATAAAAAAATAAAAATGAACAGAACCCCATCTAGCTATTACCTACGCAATAAGCTAAACAATGAGATTAAGCATTCCAACAACATGATAATGCTACGCTTTCCTTTGTCTAGTCAATAGAACGAGTGATACTTATAGTAATTTTTCGGTAAATATATCGTTATTCCAACACTTAAGGTTATTTTTACAACATATCCTGATATTTGCTTTATATTTTAAATATCTGGTAGAATTTTCATTATTTATTTTAGGCTCTAGTGTCATGAAAAAAAACAAATGGTTTGAGGGACTACAGGAAAATATAGGAAATAGCATTGTTAGCGGTGCTTCTAGCCTAAAGAAAGATATAGAAAACGGTATTAATCTCCTAGTAAATAATGCTGTATCTAAATTGGATTTAGTTACTAACGAAGAGCTAGAGTCTCAAGTAGAAATTCTAGAGTTTATTAGAGAAGAAATGTCTAGATTGAACAATATAATTGAAAATTTAGAATTACGCATAGAGGAATTGGAAAATAATAAATAAATTTAGGTCTAGTTTGTTTATTATTTCTGATGATAATGCTATAATTAAAGAGCACTTAGTCGCAAATGGCTAGGTGTTTAGTTTTTTATGAGAAGCAATTTGGTTAAAGTTTCGTATATTTAATATACGATCACCATTTTTGTTATATAACAACAATATTTTTAGGAACAATTATGCCTAAAATGAAAACCAAACGAGGCGCGGCGAAACGGTTTCAGTTTCGCAGTAGTGGTTCTATAAAGCGAGCACAGGCTTTTAAGCGTCATATTCTTACAAAGAAAAATACCAAGGTGAAGCGTCAATTACGTGGATCTACTGTGGTTCATGATTCGGATGTGGCCCTAGTTAGAGCCATGATGCCTTATGCTTAAATTAATGGAGAATTAATATGCCTCGCGTAAAACGTGGTGTTACTGCACACGCTCGTCATAAAAAAATTATCAGCGCAGCTAAAGGATATTTAGGTCGTCGTGGCAATGTCTTTAGAATAGCAAAACAAGCAGTCATGCGTGCTGGACAATATGCATACCGTGATCGTAGAAACAAAAAACGTACATTTAGATCGTTATGGATTACTCGTATAAATGCAGCAGTAAGAGAGCATGATCTAAACTACAGCACATTCATGTCTGGTTTAAAGAAAATTATGGTAGAAGTTGATCGTAAAGTGCTATCAGATATGGCCATAAATGATAAAAAAGGATTTTCTTTCTTAGTTCAGAAGGTAAAAGATATCTTATAAATTAATCTTTCTCTGTGAATATATTTCATATTACATTTGCAGAGAGAAAGTGTTTAGCAAATGAATTTATCACTAGATAATATTATTAAACAGGCTGAGTATGCATTTGAGTCGGCTAAAGATTCTACTGGCCTTGAGAATGCTAAAGCTCATTTTTTAGGCAAGAATGGTGTGTTTGCTTCGTTGCTTAAGGGTATTAGCAACGTAAGGTTGGAAGATAGAAGAGGTTATGGTTCTAGTATAAATTCTGCTAAGAAAAAGGTAGATTTTTTACTGTCTCGGCATAGGGAAAGATTGCTAAATAAAGAACTAGAGCTTCGTTGTTCCTCTGAAGAGATTGATGTTACATTACCTGGTAGAGGTTTAGTTTCAGGATCTGTGCATCCTATAATGCGTAGTTGGGAGAGAATTGAGAAGATATTTCGCTCCATCGGCTTTGATGTTATTGATGGACCAGAGCTAGAAACTGATTGGAATAATTTTACAGCATTAAATAGCCCTTTAGGACATCCTGCTCGTTCTATGCAAGATACTTTTTATTTGGATTTAAAAGATAAAAATGATTTGCAACTTCTTTTGCGAACTCATACTAGTCCTATGCAGGTTAGGTATTCAAGAACTAATAAGCCTCCAATCAAGATTATATCACCTGGTAAAACCTATAGGGTAGACAGCGACTCTACCCATTCACCTATGTTTCATCAAGTTGAAGGGTTATGGATAGATAGAAATGTATCATTCTCTGATCTTAAAGGGGTTTATACTAGTTTTTTAAAATGTTTTTTTGAAAATGATGATTTGAAAATAAGATTTCGCCCCTCATTTTTTCCATTTACTGAACCGTCAGCAGAGATAGACATGATGTTTACTACTGGATCTAATCGTGGAAAATGGTTAGAGATATCAGGTTCTGGGCAGGTTCATCCAAATGTTATTCGCAATTTTGGTTTAAATCCTGAGGATTATATGGGATTTGCATTTGGTTCTGGTCTAGAACGTCTCACAATGTTGCGCTATGGGATAAATGATTTACGTTGTTTTTACGAAAACGATCTACGTTTTTTGCGTCAAATTAGATAGATATTAAAATCGGTTTTTTATAATGCAATTTCCAGAATCATGGCTACGATCCATTGTTAATCCTAATATTACTAGTGATGATCTAGCTGAAAAGCTAACTATGGCAGGACTAGAAGTAGAGAACATATCATCTTCTGCAAATGCTTCCTCAAATAAGATTATATCAGTTAAAATACTAGACTTAAGTGCCTTATCTAAAGTTCATGATAATTGCTATATATGCACAGTAGACTGTGGTCCTTTGCATGGTATTTGTTATGCAATATCTAATATTTCTTCAGTTAGATCGGGAATGATTGTTCCAATGTTTTGGATAGAGCCCGACTCTCCTGTTTTTAATAAATATAAATCATCATCACTTAATATAAATTTAAACGGAATTATATGCTCCTCTGAAGAGCTTGGTGTTTTTAATAATATTAATAATTTATTTACCTTAGACAATGATTTTCTTCTGGGCATAGATCTAAATTATTTACTAAATATAGATAATATATTTACAATAAAATTAACTCCCAATAGAGCTGATTGTTTGTCTATTCTTGGTTTAGCTAGGGAAGTGTCTGCTATAACTGATACTAGTATTAATATTCCAAAATATAAATCTATATCAGAATCTATAAAGGATTTTTTGCCGATTGATATATCTTCCAATGGATTATGTGGTCATTATTCAGGTAGGGTTATTCGTAATGTAGATGCAAGCCTAGACACGCCTATTTGGATAAGATCCAGGTTAGAGAATTCCGGTCAAAAGAGTATTTCGGTATTAGTGGACATATCTAATTACTTAATGTTGGAGTTTGGTATACCATCACATATTTATGACCTAGATTCTATTAATGGTAGTTTATCTATTCGTTGGTCTCGCAATGGTGAGAGTATAAGTTTAATAGATGGCAAGAATCTTGTTTTTGATGAAAAGATAGGAGTTGTTAGTGATAATAATGGTCCTATTTGTTTAGCTGGAATAATGGGAGGTAAAAGGACATCTGTTGATATAGACACCAAGAATATATTTGTGGAATCTGCTTTTTGGTTTCCTGATGCTATTTTAGGAAAATCTAGGTTATATAAAATAAATTCTGAATCAGCATATAGATTTGAACGTGGTGTAGATTACTCTAGATCATTAGACTTTATTAATACCTTAACTAGTTTAATAGTAGAAATATGTGGTGGTGTTATTGGTCCTGTTTCTAAGTCAGTTAGGGAGCTTCCTAATAGAAATCCTGTAAAAATGAGGTTGTCTCGCTGTAAGATGGTTCTTGGTATATACATTACCATTAATGATATTAGTATCATATTTACAAAATTAGGTTTTAGCTTCAAGGAGAGTAACGAGGTTTTTATTGTTGACCCTCCAGCATATAGATTTGATATTTCAATAGAAGAGGATTTGATTGAGGAAGTAGCAAGAATGTATGGTTATGACAATATACCAGTCTCTCCTCCATTAACTTCTATTAAAATTTTACCTGTTTCTGAGAGCAAGTTAGATAGACATTATTTTAGTCATTTAATGGCTGATAGAGGCTATCAAGAGGTTATAAATTATAGTTTTGTTGATCCGGAATGGGAGCGTATATATTATAATAATCTAAATCCAATAAAGATACTAAATCCCATATCTAGTAACTTATCTGTTATGAGATCTGGTCTGATTGCTGGCTTGGTTAATAATATAATACATAATGCTAATAGACAATTGATTCGCGCTAGAGTTTTTGAGATAGGAAGGGTCTTTATCCGAGATAGTTCTATCATTGATAGTAATGATGATGTGGCTGGTATCCGTCAATCAGTTTTCATGGCAGGTGCTGCTTGGGGATCTGTTTTTGAGGAACAGTGGGGATTAAAGAAAAGATTAGTAGATTTTTATGATGTTAAATCAGACGTCGAATCTTTATTAGGAGATAATTCTTTAAACATAGAGTTTAAAAAATCTTTCCATAGTGCATTGCATCCTGGAAGAACTGCTAGTTTAGTACTAAGTGATAATAGCATAGCAGGATGGATCGGAGAGTTAAGTCCTAAAATAACTTTTGAAGCAGGATTATCGGCTCCTCCTATTGTTTTTGAGATTGATTTGAGATACTTAATTAACAGAAGTATACCTTATTTCAAGGAGTATTCAAGGCAACCAGTTGTGACAAGAGATTTATCTATATGGTTGGACTGTAGTATCGAATTTCAGTCAATTAAGGATATAATTAATATTTTAATAAAATCCGATGATAATATTTCAATTGTTAAGGATTTTATAATTTTTGATGTATGGAATGATATTAATGATCCCGTAAAAAAGCAAAAAAGTATTGCAATGCGCTTCTATATGCAAGACACGAAAACTTTAGATGAAGAAAGGGTTTCTTTGTGTATGAGTCTGATATTAGACAAATTAATACAGGTTTTTAATGTCAGTCAACGCGCATGAATTCCATTAAATTAATTGGGATGAGACTATAGTGCTAAAATCTAACACTCTAACTAAAGCTGAGTTAGTTATTTTATTGTTTGAGAGAACAGGATTAACTAAACGAGATTCAAGATTTATTGTAGAATGTTTTTTTGATGAAATAGCAAATTTTTTATATGAGGGACATAATTTCAAATTATCTGGTTTTGGTAATTTTCATTTACTAGATAAAATGCAACGTCCAGGAAGAAATCCTAAAACAGGTAAAGCATTTAATGTTTCTGCGCGTAGAGTTGTATCTTTCCATGCCAGCAACAAGTTAAAAAAAAAGATAAATAACAGAAATGGATTATAATTATAATATTTGTAATCTTGACTGCTAGTTAATATTTATTAGATTCGAGTTTTATATGATATCAAGAAATTTACCATCTATCCCATTGAAATCTTATTTCACAGTAAGAGAAGTATTAGATTTGTGTAAAATTGAGCAACATATATTAAGATATTGGGATAGCGAGTTTATTCAGCCTAAAATTGGGAATGTAAAGATTAATCGTAGATACTACAATAGAAAAGAAGTCTTTTTGATAAGGAGAATAAGAGATTTACTTTACAATAAAGGATTTACAATCCATAGAGTAAAGAATTTATTATCTAATGTTAAAGACTGCTCTTATTACGATCTTAATTGTGCTGTAAATTTAACTGGGTCTGAGTTAAATATCTTAAACAAAGAAATAGAGAGCACTATTAGTCTATTAAAAGAAGCAATTATAGATTCTGAGTAATAATTAAAAATTGCAAAATATTTTAGTTGTCGTTTTCTCTAATATGTATGCTTTTTATAATATAGTATATGAAGCTGTATTCGGGTTTTCTATTTATAGTGGGGTAGTCATGTTATGTGTTTTTATAGTCAAGACGTATTGGTAGATATATCGACTGCTGCTATGGATACTGGTGGTTATGGTGTGTTTCTAACAATAACATCAGACAGCGGTTCTAAAGTTGATAATGTTTTTTCATATTTGGGTGATTGTGAATCCTTATATGAAGCAGTTAGTTTAGCTGAAATATTTGCTAATAAATGGATAGATGAGAATTTAATTTCAAATTCTTAAAAGTACTCATCAGATTATAATATCTTTAGTATGCTATTATTTAATTGAGTTCTATTTTCGTTTGCTATTATATATCAATACAAAATATCTAATAGTTTTATTTATAAAATCAAATAAAAGTAAAAATAGCATATCCCATGATAAAAGAGTTATCTATTGTTTCGAAATTATTTTATTATACTTGATTATGTTAATTGTCATAAATGTTATATCTCTATACATAATCTTCTTGTTATAGTAAATATTTACTAATGTATAGAGAATATAATTGCTATTGGGTTTTAATTGATCTTTCTGATGATTCAACTGTATTTGTTAAAAGCATTGCTATTGTCATCGGGCCAACTCCTCCTGGAACTGGGGTTATGTAGCCGGCAATGTTTTTTACTGATGGAAAATCAATATCACCACATATTTTGTTTTCTGAGTTTCTATTTATACCAACATCTATTAATGTAGCTCCATATTTAATCATTGAGCCATTGATTATTCCTGGTTTGCCGACAGCTGCTATTATTATATCTGCTCTTTTTGTATGCAATTCAAGATTTTTTGTTTTTGAGTTGCATATTGTTACTGTAGCGCCTTCTTTAAGCATAAGCATTGCTATAGGTTTTCCTACAATATTGCTTGCTCCAACTACAACAACTTCCGATCCTCTAATGTTAATCTTCTCGTTTTTCAAAATTTGCATTATTCCATATGGAGTGCAGGGGCAAAACAACGGATTTCCTGTCATTAATAGTCCTGCATTTATAACATTAAATCCATCTACATCTTTATTATGATCTATTGCTTCTATTACCTTGTTGGTATCAATATGTTTAGGTAATGGTAATTGTACAAGAATCCCATTTATTTTATTGTCTTCATTTAATCTATGAATATGATTTAGTAATTCACTTTCTGTTATGTTTTCCGGATAATTTTCTTGTTTTGATAGTACTCCAACTCTTTCACATGCCTTAACTTTATTTTTAACATAGATTTGTGAGGCGCTGCTTTCACCAACAAGTATTACAGCCAATCCTGGTGTTGTTCCGATATTTTTTAGTTTTTTTATTCTATTTTCTAGATCATCATATATACGTTTTGATAATGCAAGACCATCTATTATTTTAGTATCCATGCTTATTAACCTATTTTGTTGAATGAAAGTATGCATTTATTAAGTTAAGTTTATTTAGCATAAGTATTTATTTTATATATTGTAAATAACCGACTGCTTATAGATAATATATCATCTTTCTTATTTAAAATTAAATCAAAAATAAGATTTTGATTTATAAGTACAATTAAGCTTAAAGATATATAATTATGTGAAATTATAGTTTTTATTTAAAGCTTCGTGTTTGATGTTATTTTTTTGGTCACAGAGCTATAACGAAAACGTGAGATATTTATCATTATTAGTATTGCTTTTGAAATTATTTTAGAACGATTATTTTATTTGAGATACTAATCAAACCTGGAGATATATAGCATGTCCTCTTTGTATCAAAATTCAGATAAAACAGAAGATGATAATAATCAAGAACGGAGAGAATGGTTAGAATCATTAGAAGCTGTTTTGAGTAATAAGGGGCCAGAACAAGCTCGTAGCTTGGTAGAAAGCTTAGTTGAGAAATTACGTAGTGTCGGTATAAAAACACCAATTTCATTGAATACTGACTATGTTAATACAATACCTGTTCATTTACAGTCAGTTCATCCTGGCAACTTAAAAATAGAATCTAGAATAAATGCATATATTCGTTGGAATGCTATGGCAATGGTTGTTAAAGCAAATTGCCATAATCCAGAAGATGGCGGTAGTTTAGGTGGGCATATATCATCATTTGCTTCCTTGGCGACTATGATTGCTTGTGGTTATAATCATTTCTGGAAATCTGATAGTACAGATAAATGTGGTGATTTAGTGTATTTTCAAGGCCACTCTTCCCCTGGAATATATAGCAGAGCTTATTTGGAAGGGTTCTTGTCTGAGAAACATCTTGATAATTTCCGTCAAGAGATTTGTGGTAATGGACTTCCGTCATATCCTCATCCACGATTGATGCCTGATTTCTGGCAATTTCCAACAGTATCTGTTGGTTTAAGTCCAATTATGGCTATATACCAAGCTCGTTTTTTAAAGTATTTGCACGCTAGAGGGATTCTTGATACTAGTGATCGCAAGGTATGGGTATTTTGTGGCGATGGAGAAATGGATGAGCCTGAGTCATTAGGGGCTATTTCTTTAGCATCAAGAGAAAATCTAGATAATTTAATTTTTGTAGTAAATTGTAATCTTCAGCGTTTAGATGGACCAGTTCGTGGTAATGGGAAAATAATTCAAGAATTAGAAAGAATATTTATTGGAGCAGGATGGAATGTAATAAAGCTTGTTTGGGGAGGTTATTGGGACTCTTTGTTAGACAATGACAAGGATGGAATACTTAGAAAAGTAATGCAAGAGACTGTTGATGGTGAGTATCAAGCTTATAAGGCTAATGACGGAAAGTTTGTAAGAGATAATTTTTTCTCAAAACATCCAAGACTATTAGAATCTGTCTCGCATATGAGTGATAGTGAAATATGGCGATTAAACAGAGGCGGACATGATCCTAATAAGGTTTATGCTGCTTTTGATGCGGCTAATAAACACACTGGACAACCCAGCATTATATTAGCTAAAACTATAAAAGGATATGGAGTAGGTCACTTTAGTCAATCTAAAAATGCAACTCATCAACATAAAAAGTTAGATCTAGACTCTATACGCGAATTTAGAGATCGTTTTGGCATTCCTGTTCCTGACGACAAGTTAGCAGATTTACCATATTTTAAGCCATCAGAAGATTCTCCTGAAATGAAATATATGAGAGATCGTCGACAAGAACTTGGAGGTTATATGCCACGTAGACGACAAGAGTCTGATAATGTTCCTAAGGTTCCATCTTTAGAAAATTTTAGGAGTGTGCTTGATCCAACCTCTAATGGTCGTGAAATATCAACAACTCAAGCTTTTGTTAGAATTTTAAATAGCATATTACGTAATAAGGACATAGGCCCAAGAGTTGTTCCTATATTGGCAGATGAGTCACGAACTTTTGGCATGGAGGGTTTATTTAGACAACTAGGAATATACACACCTGGTGGGCAACAATATGAGCCTGTTGATAAAGATCAAGTTATGTATTATAGAGAAACTAGTGATGGGCAGCTTTTGCAAGAAGGTATTAATGAGGCTGGTGCAATGAGTTCTTGGATTGCTGCTGCCACTTCCTATTCTACGAACAATTATACAATGATTCCATTCTTCATTTATTATTCTATGTTTGGTTTTCAGAGAGTTTGTGATTTAGCATGGGCCGCTGCTGATATGAAAGCAAGAGGATTTTTACTTGGCGGAACTTCTGGCAGGACTACCCTTAATGGTGAGGGCTTACAGCATGAGGATGGACATAGTCATATAATAGCATCCACAATACCAAGCTGTGTTTCATATGATCCTGCTTTTGCACACGAGCTAGCAGTTATTATACAAAGTGGCCTAAAGCGCATGGTAGAGGATCAGGAAGACGTTTATTACTATATAACTCTTATGAATGAGAATTACTCACAACCAGGTTTGATTGACGGTGATGAAGATGGTATATTGAAAGGGATGTATAAGTTTCGTTCTCTAGGATCTTATAAAAATAGAGTTCAATTATTAGGATCAGGTGCTATATTAAGGGAGTCTATTGTTGCTCAAGATTTGCTAGAAGAGGATTGGAGTATTTCTTCTGATGTTTGGAGTGTAACTAGTTTTACAGAATTAAGACGTAATGGCTTAGATATAGAGCGTTATAATTTGTTGCAAAAGTCATTAGATTCTTATAAGGTTCCTTATTTTACAGAAAAACTTTTAGATTCATCAGGTCCTATTATAGCTTCTACAGATTATATGAAATCTTTTGCTGATCAAGTAAGACCTTTTATTCCTAAAGGTAGGGATTATTATGTTCTTGGTACTGATGGTTTTGGAAGATCAGATTTTAGATTTAAATTAAGAGATTATTTTGAGGTAGATCGTTACTATATTGTCTTAAGTGCTTTGAAAGCACTTGCTTATAATGGGGTAATAGGATCTGATATTCCATATAAAGCTATCGTAAAATATGGTATCAATCCTGATAAAATTAATCCTCATAGGGTTTAGGATAAAATATGACTGAAGTAATACAATTCAATATGCCAGATGTTGGTGATTCTAAAGATTTTGAAGTAATTGAGATAATGGTTTCAGTTGGAGATAAAGTTTGTGTAGAACAAAGCTTGATAACAGTTGAATCAGAAAAAGCTTCAATGGAAGTTCCTTCTACAGTGGAAGGTATAGTTAGGTCTATTATTGTAAAGATTGGAGATAAAATATCAGAGAATTCTCCTATTTTGTCGTTGGAGGTTGAAACAATCAATGATTTAAATGTTTCTAATAACAGTTTTATTGATAGTAAAAGTAAATATAAACCAAGTAAGCATTCAGATGAAATTCTTGAGAATAGTAATAGTTATACTCAAAATATTACTATTCCTAATGAAGATATTAGTGTTTACGCATCTCCTTCCATTAGAAAATTAGCTAGAGATCTTGGCATCGATATATCATTGGTAATTGGAACAGGAAAAAAAGGTCGTATACTACGTGAAGATATTAATAAATTTATAAGGAATAAACTTCTTAAAGATAGTTCTAATAATCTCAACAAAAGCTCTTACAATGTTCCTAGTATTGATTTTTCAAAATTTGGTGATATAAATATTAAAGCATTGAGTCGCATTGGAAAAATTTCTGCCTCAAAATTACATAGCAATTGGGTTAACATACCACATGTTACTAATAATGATGAAGCAGATATAACTGATCTTGAATTATTCCGTAAAAAGATAAATGAGGAAAATTCCAATGAAGGTAATAATACAAAGCTTACGTTGCTTCCATTTATAGTAAAAGCAGTTATTTCCTCATTAAAAAAATTCAAAAATATAAACTCATCTCTGGATGGGGATAATATTGTACTAAAAAATTACTATAATATAGGGATAGCGGTCGATACTGATCATGGGTTAGTTGTTCCTGTAATTCGGAATGCAGATAAAAAAGGGTTGTTTGAGCTATCTGCAGATATTGTTTCATTATCAAAAAAAGCTCGTAGTGGGTCGTTATTACCAGCAGAAATGCAAGGTGGTTGTTTCTCCATATCTTCTTTAGGTGGGATTGGAGGAACTTCATTTACTCCAATAATTAATGCGCCTGAGGTGGCTATACTTGGTATTTCTAAAGCTTTTATTAAACCAATATGGGATGGAAAGCAGTTTATTCCAAAGTTAATAATGCCAATATCATTATCCTATGATCATAGAGTTATTGATGGAGCACTAGCTGCTAGGTTTAATGTTTATTTATGTAATCTCCTGAATGACTTTCGTCGTGTGTTTTTGTAAACAATATATTAATTAACATGAACAATATTTATACAATAAAAGTACCAAGTTTGGGTGATATAACCAAGGCCCATGTAATAGAAGTTCTAGTTTCAGTAGGTGAATCTATAGATAATGGCCAGGATTTGATAATTTTGGAGTCTGAGAAATCAGTAATGAGTGTTCCATCTACTTGCAAAGGGATTATTAAGAATATAAGCGTACAGAATGGAGACATTGTACAATCTGGTACTACTTTTATGGAAGTTATTGTTGATCGATATGTTGGTTCTAGTAATGAATATAATAATATCTCAGCCCATAATACTAGTAATGTTTCTGAAGTATATTGTGATGTGCTAGTACTCGGTTCAGGTCCAGGTGGTTACTCTGCAGCATTTCGCGCTGCAGATCTAGGTCTAACGACAGTTATGGTAGAAAAACATTCTTCTTTAGGTGGTGTGTGTTTGAATGTCGGTTGTATACCAACTAAAACTTTATTACATAGTGTTTCTTTGTTGGATAGTGCAAAACATTTAAATAATATGGGTATTAGTATTGGTGAAATTAATATAGATGTAGAGAAACTAAATGACCATACAGATTCTATTAAATCAAGACTTTCTGATGGTTTGACTAGCATGTCAAAAATAAGGAAGGTTAATGTAATTAAAGGAACTGGAGAATTTATTGATTCAAATAGTTTGTATGTTAAATCTAAGGATGAATCTCCTGATAGTATGATTCATTTTCAGTATGCAATTATAGCCACTGGTAGCAATCCAATAACTATGCCATTTCTTCCAAAAGATGAGAGGGTAGTAGATTCTACTGGAGCTTTAAAATTATCAAAGATACCTGAAAAAATGTTGTTGATCGGAGGTGGTATAATAAGCCTTGAGATAGGAACTATTTATTCTTCATTGGGAGCTAATATTGATTTAGTTGAAATATCTGATAGTTTAATATCTGGAGCTGATAGGGATTTAGTAAATGCATGGTATAAGGTTAATTCTAAGCGTTTTGGTAATTTAATGCTAAATACTAAGGTTACCGGAGCTAAGTCTACAGAAAATGGCATTGAAGTTTATTTTGATGGGAAAGATGTTAAAAATAGCATTCGCTACGACCTCATTTTACAGGCTATTGGCAGAAAACCTAATAGTTCTAATATAGGAATAGAAAAGATTGGTATTGTGGTAGATGATTGTGGTTATATTATTGTTGATAGTCAAATGCGTACAAATGTGAATAATATATTTGCTATAGGTGATGTAACTGGCAATCCAATGTTAGCTCATAAGGCAGTTCATGAGGCACATATTGCAGCTGAGAATGTTTCTGGGAAAAATGTATTTTTTGATGCCAAGGTTATTCCTTCTGTCGCTTACACCAATCCAGAGATAGCTTGGGTTGGCTTAACTGAAGATGAAGCTAAGAAAAGAGAGATAAAGATAAAAAAAGGTATTTTCCCTTGGGGTGCTTCTGGTAGGGCTATATCCATGGGTGCAGATCAAGGATTAACAAAACTGATATTCGACTCTAAAGATGATCGTATACTTGGTGGTGGTATTGTTGGGGCTCATGCTGGTGATTTAATTGGTGAAATAGCATTAGCAATTGAAATGGGATCAGATGTTTTTGATATAGCCAAAACAATTCATCCTCATCCTACTTTAATTGAATCTATTTGCATGGCTTCTGAGTCAGCTATGGGCACTTGTACTGATTTACCACCATCATTAGCTGGCAAATAGTTTTATGGCAATTATTGAGTTTTTTATATACTACATTACGAAACAATGCTGGTTTCAAAGCTTTTTGGGTATTTTGATACTAATACTAGTGTCACTATTACTACAGGTTATTTTAGGACATTTAATCTTAAACATCGCTAATAGATTGTTGTTTTTTGGTGGGCATGATGACTGGAATAATTCTCTGGTCAAACATAATATATATAAGTATATAAGATGTCTAGTGCCGCTATTTGTTGTTTCAGGAGGCATAGGACTTATTCCTCATATAGATAAGTTTGCTGATTTGGTAGGACGTTTGGCTAGAGCTTCTGTTTGTATATGTTTTTTTCTGATTTTGGGAGGAATTTTAAGTGTAGTGCAGGATAGATATTCTTTTAGTACTATGGCCCAAACACGTTCTATTAAAGGATATATACAGATAGGTAAATTATTACTTGCTGTTATATGTATTATATTGGTTTTATCTATATTGATAGATCGTTCTCCTTTATTAATGATTTCTGGTTTGGGTGCTTTATCTGCAGTGTTGTTATTAGTATTTAAAGACACTTTGTTATCATTAGTTGCTAGTACTCAACTTATAAGTAACGATATGCTCAGGATAGGTGATTGGATTGAAATGCCTCAATCTAATGCTGATGGTTTTGTGAGAGATATAGCATTGCATACAGTTAAAGTTCAAAATTGGGATAATACATTTACCACTGTTCCAACTTATAAGTTGTTTTCTGAAAGCTATAGAAATTATAGACAAATGTTTGAGTCTGGCGGCAGACGTATAAAAAGAAGTATAAATATTGATATCAAAAGCATAAAATTTTTAAATTTCAATGAAATTAGATATTTAATGCATTTTAAGTTATTAGATGGATATTTTAACTCTAGATCACATGAGCTGGGATCATTAGATTGTAATTATGATAATCTTGATAAAACAGATAAAACAAATATTACTAATATCAGTATTTTTAGGCATTACGCCCTAGCTTTCTTAAAATCACACCATGAGTTACGTAAGGATATGACTATGGTTGTACGCATGTTGGACCCCAAGCCTGAAGGTGTTCCATTAGAAATATATTGTTTTACGTCGCTAACAGCTTGGATCGAACATGAACGTATACAGGGTGATGTTTTTGATCACTTAATTACAATTTTACCTGAGTTCAAATTGCTAATGTATCAAAAACCTTCTGGGTCTGATTTTGTAAATTTTAGATGTATAGCTTAATTATATTATTTGATTTTTTATTTAATTATAGGTCGAGTTAATTCATGGATACTGTTAAGATAGCCATAGCACAAATAAATTCTTGCGTTGGGGACATTAGTGGTAATGCTGCTAAGGTATTATCATCAGCAGATTCTGCTTGTAATGATGGGGTTGATTTGCTGCTTACTCCGGAGCTTGTAATTACAGGATACCCTCCAGAAGACCTATTATTTAACATTGATTTTATTGAGAATCAAAATATTGCTTTAAATAATTTAATAAACGAATCCAGGAAATTTAAAGAATTATATTTATTGATAGGTCATGTTAGTTTGATTTCTAACTCATTATATAATTCTGCATCGTTGATATATCAGGGCAATTTGATATTGACGTATTATAAGTGTGCCTTGCCTAATTATTCTATTTTTGATGAGAAAAGATATTTTAGTAATGGTAATAGACCATCTACATTTTCTATTAGGGGCATTAGTATTGGTATAATGATATGCGAAGACTTATGGTCCGATGATGTTATAAAAATGTATAACGGCATTAGTATTGATGTTTTAACTGTCTTAAATGCTTCTCCTTTTAATGTTGGTAAAGATGATAAAAGAATTGCTATTGCTAAAAAATCTGCCAAAGAGCTAAATTGTGATGTTGTATATGCTAATAGTGTAGGAGGTCAAGATGATCTTGTTTTTGACGGATCTTCTTTTATAATTAATAGAACAGGTAATTATTTAAGGAAACTACATTCATGGCGGGAAGATTATGGTTATTATGAAGTAGGAATTACTAAGGATATTTCTTATATTAAGAATGATTCTGAAGAATCTCAACTATGGAGCGCATTAGTTTTAGGCCTCAGGGATTATGTATATAAAAATAGATTTCCTGGTGTATTGCTTGGATTATCAGGTGGTATAGATTCAGCATTAGCACTATCAATAGCAGTAGATGCTATTGGTTTTGATAAGGTTAGTGCTATTATGATGCCATCTTTTTATACATCAGATATTTCCATAGAGGATTCATCATCTCTAGCGAGTAATTTGAAAATAGATTATAGAATTATTAATATCGATGATATAGTTTTATCATTCATTAAAGCCTTGTGCTTAATTCAACCTGATAATCTAATAGAAGAGAGAGAAAATTCTACATATGAAAATATCCAGGCCCGCATTAGAGGAGTATTATTAATGGCAATTTCTAATTCCAGTGGGAAATTAGTTTTAAACACTAGTAATAAGTCTGAAATTAGTGTTGGTTACTGCACTTTATATGGTGATGCAATAGGTGGTTTTTCTGTTCTTAAGGATATTTCTAAAGGCATGGTATATCGTTTAGCTAGGTGGTACAATAGAGATAAAGGAATTATACCAGAAAGAATTATATCAAGAGCTCCATCAGCTGAGTTAAGGCCTAATCAAACTGATCAAGATAGTTTGCCTCCTTATGATCTATTAGATAAGATATTAATGTTACATATTGAGAAAGGAAAAACCAAGAAAGAAATAATAGATTCTGGTTATAGTAGAGATATTGTTTTAGAAGTATTTAATCTATTACGTTCTAGCGAATATAAACGTTATCAATCACCTCCAGGAACAAGAGTAAGTGAACGTTCTTTTGGAAAAGACTGGCGATATCCTATAACAAATAATTTTAATGAATAAATATGATCTTATATAGTATATATATGCTCAAGCAATAGTTGTAAATTACTTTTACCATCCCATATGTTTTCATCGATTCTATATGTTGCTTTTATATTTTCTGGTAAATATTCCGTATGATTAAACCAAATGGCATCAAATTTCATTTTTTCTCTCATCAATATGAGCTTTTTATGAGTATCTTTAATGGTTTTTTGTGATATAACTTTAAAGCTATCAATAAATATAGGAGAAGGAAATCCCGATCCCCATACTTGTTTTTTTAATAAACGAGATATATCTAAATTTATATATTCAGTCTTAAGAGAGCCATCAGTTTCAATTGTTGGGGTTATTTTACTGTTGCTGGTTATTGTTTTAACGACGTTTTCAAATATTTCAGTAAATTCAAAATAGTTATTACTGTTTATTGTTAGTCCTGCAGCCATTGC
Organism: Candidatus Kinetoplastibacterium blastocrithidii (ex Strigomonas culicis); assembly: GCF_000319245.1. Classification (NCBI taxonomy): domain Bacteria; kingdom Pseudomonadati; phylum Pseudomonadota; class Betaproteobacteria; genus Candidatus Kinetoplastidibacterium; species Candidatus Kinetoplastidibacterium blastocrithidiae. Next base: position 469,670 of record NC_019814.1, read on the forward strand.
ATGTCCGCCAAATTGTTTTATTATATTGGGGTGATTTTTAGCAATTATATCCAATATATCTTTTATATTTAAATCCATTACGGACCTTGCCGATCCTCTTATTTCATTGTTTTCAGAATCTGCAAATACTATTGTTGGCTTCCAAAATCTTTCTTTTAATTTTGAGGCAACTAATCCAACTATTCCAGTATGCCATTTTTCATTATAAATACATATGGTATTTTTTCCTTCAAATTCATAATCAGCTATATCTGATAATGCTTCTTCATTCATCTTATTTTCTATGCATCTACGGCATTTATTAATATTATCTAGTTCTGTTGATATTTTTAGTGCTTCATCATAATTGTCTGTTATTAAGCATAATATACCCAGGCTCATATCATATAAACGTCCTGCTGCATTTAAACGTGGAGCTATATAGAATCCTAAGCTAGAGCTATCAGCATTATTTGTTTGTTTATTTGCTACTTTAAATAATGCTTTTATTCCTGGCTGAGCGCAACCATTCCTTATTCTATTTAAACCCTGTGTAACTAGCAAACGGTTATTAGCATCTAGTTTAACCATGTCCGCAATAGTTCCTAATGCTACCAGATCTACTAATTCATTTAGTTTGGGGCCTGTATTATTTCTATATATTTTACGCCTACGCATTTCCGCTCTAAGTTCTATCATTAGATAAAATATTACGCCTACACCTGATAAATTTTTAGATGGGAAGTTACAGTTAGGGTGATTAGGGTTTACAATCGACAATGCATTAGGAAGTTTTATTCCAGGTAGATGGTGATCTGTAACAATGACCTGGATGTTATTTTTATTAGCATATTCTATTCCATCAATACTTGATATCCCATTATCTACTGTGAGAATTATGTCAGGCTTAGATAGCTTATTTGATAATATTTGTTCTACAATATCTATTGACAGTCCATAACCATTTTTAAATCGATTAGGAACTATGAAATCAACATTTGCCCCCATTGCTCTCAGCGCCCTTATTCCTACAGCGCATGCTGTTGCCCCGTCACAATCATAATCTGCTACTATCAGTATTTTTTCACTTTTTGTTATAGCATCAGCTAAATGTCTTGCAGCTTTATTTGCTTGATTTAAATAGTTTGGTGGTATTAGTGATATCCATTCATACTGGACTTGGTTTATGTCTTTAATTCCTCTTGATGCCAATAATTTTGCTAAAAGAGGGTGTATCCCAAATTTTTCTAGCATGTTAGATAATTTTTTTTCTACAGGTCTTATTGTTACCCTAGGTAGTATTGCCATTTGTTTTTTCTACTATAGATTATTCTTTTGAATATGTTTAGATTTTTCAATGGTGATATTTCAATAGATCTATTTGTGCCAAATAACGTTAATTTTATATCCTTTTTTTGTTTATTATTTTTATCGTAAAGATGATTTTTCAATGAAAGGTCAATATCCTCTAATTTTTTTATCCATAATTCTATATTTTCATATATTTTTATATTTTCTAGATCATCTAATATTATACTTTCATGTTTATTGAAATCCCATGATAAAGCTCCACCGTATAGCCATAATGAGTTTATTGTTTCTAAGCCATTTTTGTTTCTATTAGTATTTACAGGATGCTTATTCCATACAATCTCTATCTCGTTTAGTAATTTTCTCCAGTTTCTTAGTTTATCGGTATAATCTAAAAAATTATTTATGTTTTTACCCGCTATTGCTTTAGGGCTAAATGATTTAGTATTAATACTATTTAATGGGAATATACGCCATCTTTCATTGGATATGAATTCAATTCTAAATTCAGATTTGAATATAGTAGGAAGTATGCTCTCATATAGAGATAAGCTTTCTTTTTTATTTAAATTTTCTATTGTTGGGTTTTGAATTACTGCTCCATTAATGCCAATTTCTAAATGAACTAGTTCTATTATCCAAACCGGATCAGGATCATTTGCTTTTGTTTTAGCGAGAAGAGGTCCTAGACCTGATGAAAATAACTTATTTTTATCATTCTTAAATCCACATCTCTTTAACTCCCATGTCTCAAAAGCTGTGCATCCATTTTCTTCTATATAGTTAGATAAATTTGATTCAGCATATGATTCGTTTATAAATCTATATAAATTAGGAGCATGAGATTGAATTAGGTCTAATAATTTGATATTCATTTCATTAGAAAAGATAAGCTCTGGTATTATAATATTCATTTATAGTAATATATTATATTATTGAAAATATCTCTTACATTATCATAAAGTTAGTGTTTTATATTACTTTATTGATTTCTTATTTGGTTAGTAGTGAGCATATTGTGTTTAAATTGCCTTATGAGTTGTGGATAGCAGCAAAATATGTAGGAGTAATTAGAAGAACTAATGACAAATTTATTTCTTTTATTTCTATTGCTTCAGTGATAGGAATATCACTATGTGTTGCGTCCCTAGTAATAGTAGTTTCTATTATGAATGGGTTCCAAAAGGAAATAAAAGACAGGGTTCTTTCTATAACGCCTCACATTGAAATTTCTTCTAATAAATCTCAGTTTAATGATCTAAAAAATGATTTTATAGATAAAATTCTTGGCAGAAATACATATAATGCTATTGCGGCATATTCCCCATTTATAGCTTCTCAGGCAATGTTAGTATCTGGACTATCTAAATTCAGAGGTATTCAAGTTAACGGTATAGATTTTAATAGCTATCGTAATGTCTACCCTTTAGAAAAAAATATCATTCTTGGTAGCTTAGAAAATCTTACTTCGAAAAACCATAATAGTATTATTATTGGTTATGAACTTGCCATAATGATGAACTTACATATAGGGGATAAATTGGGCATTTTATCACCAGATTTTGCATTAGATATAAATTCTTTTATTCCAAAAATAGAACAGTTTATTGTAATAGGTATATTTAAATCTGGATACTATGAGTATGATGCAAATGTTGTGTTTATAAATTTGGACAATGCTTATAAATTATTTTCGGATAATTGCAAATGTGGAATTCGCATACTTCTACATGATACACAAGTAGCTCCATATGTAGGGAATAAAATTAGAGATGATTTGGATTGGAAATTTTTAGTACAGGATTGGGCTAGCAGTAATAAGAATTTATTTATTGCAGTTAAAACAGAAAAACGCATGATGTTTATAATTTTATCTATGATTATTACTGTTTCTGCTTTTAATCTTTTCTCTTCTTTAATTATGGTTGTTAAAGATAGAGCTAGTGAAATAGCTATTATGAGAACCATAGGCATTAGTTCATATAGTATATTAATTATATTTATCTTAGCAGGGTTAATAATCGGTTTAATTGGTACATTTATGGGTATTATCTCTGGTATTTTTATATTATGTAATTTGGATGCTCTTGTCGCTTTTATTGAGAATAGTATGCGAATAGATTTCTTACCGTCAGATATTTACTTTATTAATAAGTTTCCTGTTGATATGAGAATCAAAGATATATTTGCAATATCTTTTTTATCTATATTATTATCATTGTTTGCTACTATTTTACCAAGTTATAAAGCATCTAAATTACAACCAGCTAGAGTGTTGAGTCATGTTAAATAATGGTGATTGTATACTAAGGGTAGTTAATTTATATAAATCCTACGATGATCTTAATAATATGTCTATTATTTTGGACAATATTAATTTCTCATTATATAGATCTGAAATAATTGCTATCATTGGTTCCTCTGGGTCAGGAAAAAGTACTTTATTGCATATAATTGGTCTCTTAGATTTTCCTGATTCTGGATCAGTTTTTATGAATAATATGGATGTAACTAATTTTTCTGAAAATGAGAGAGATAGATTTCATAATTATAATATTAGTTTTATTTATCAATTTCATCATTTGCTATCAGAATTTAATGTATTAGATAATGTTGCTTTGCCCGTAATTATTCGCAATAATTCATATGAGGAGGCTCGTTGTCTTGCTAAAGAACTAATAGAAAAGTTAGGACTAAACGGCAAGGAAAAAAAATTTCCATGTGAATTATCGGGAGGAGAGCGTCAGAGAGTTGCATTAGCAAGATCTTTAATTACTATGCCAGATTGTATAATTGCTGATGAACCAACTGGAAATTTAGATAAAAAAACTTCTATGATGATGTTTGATTATTTTTTGAAGATGAAGAATGAATACGGTACTTCTTTTATAATAGCAACTCATGACTTAGAGATTGCTTCTATGGCTGATAGAAAGATGTGTTTAGAGCATGGTAATTTATTTTAGTTCGATAATATATTAAATGTTTTTTATTGATACCCATTGTCATCTTGATGATACTAGCTTTGGAAATTTTGCTAGTAATATTTATCAGAAAGCAAGACTTTCTGGAGTAGAGGTTGTTATCAATCCTTCTAGAAATATTAACGGTTTTAATAAAATTAAAACTTTATCAAATAGTAACAACGGTATTTTTTACTCTTTTGGTATACATCCACTAGATATTAGTTTAAATTTTCGTAGTGATTTGGATTTTTTATATAAATCTGTAACAGATGTTATTGATGATAAAAAATTTATAGGCATTGGAGAAATAGGATTAGATTTTAGAAATATTTATGACAATACGAATATTTATGTACAAAAAGAGTGTTTTATTAGACAGCTTTTAATAGCTGAGGAATTTAGTCTACCTTTAATTATACATTCAGTGAAATCACATGATATAGTTCTTAGTTTCTTGAGAAAAAGACATAATAGCGGTGGTATTATTCATTCTTTCAGTGGTAGCTATCAGCAAGCACATAGTTTTATTGATCTTGGTTTTTTGCTTGGTTTTGGTGGGGCCATTACATATAAAAGAAATATGAAGGTTCGCTACAATGCAAGTGCTTTGCCATTGGATTCTATAGTTTTAGAGACTGATTCTCCATATATGTTGCCAAGCTGGCTAAATCGAGATAAAGGTGTTTTGAATAGCCCCTGTGAGCTAATATCAATAGCTTTTACATTGGCAAAGTTACGCAATTGTAGTCTTGGTGAAATTGCAAATATAACAACTAAGAATGCATTCAATATAAGTTCTAAACTAAATTATAAAAGCTATTAGGAAATTAATTACAATATACTTATGCAAGCAGTTCTAATTAAATAAGTGATTTGTAATAAAATAGTTTAAGATTAAAAATCTATTTATATATATTGTGTATAAGATATAGTCGTATTAGGGTATTATTTTATAAGCTATATGTAGATTTTGCTGATAGAATAATCAGTTATAGAAGTATTATTTTATAATGTACAGAAGGTAAAGATAATATCGTGTCAACAGTACAATATTTTCCAGGTTCTGCTGCTCTTTCAAGTTTCCGCATAGATCAGCTTTTAAATAAATTCAAAGATTTTGGTCTTTGTGTTTCTAACATTTCATCTTACTATGATCATTTTGTTTGTGTTGAGGAAGTTTTAGATTTTAGAAAATCAGCTAGACTTAATGATTTATTGACATATGGGGGTAATGTTTTTGATAGAAAGTCGATAGATGAAGATAAAAACATATTGGAGTTAATAGTAATTCCTAGGATAGGTACTGTTTCTCCTTGGTCTAGCAAAGCAACAGAAATAGCCCATAACTGTGGTTTCTGTGAAGTTAATCGGATAGAACGAGGGGTTCATTTTATAGTTGAATCGGATCAAAAGGTTAGTTTTAATGATCAAGATCTAGATAAATTATTTAGTCTCTTGCATGACAGGATGACTGAGATTATCATCAGAAATGATTTTGATATTAATTTATTATTTAAAGATTCTGGCATCTCAAAACTAAAAATTATTCCTTTAATTAATGAAGGAATTGTTGCCTTACAAAAAGCTAATTATGATTTAGGTTTAGCTTTATCAGAAGAAGAAATACATTATTTAAGCAACTCTTTTGCTGCTCTTGGTAGAGATCCTACTGATGTTGAGTTAATAATGTTTGCTCAGGCCAATAGCGAACATTGTAGACATAAAATATTTAATGCTTCCTGGGTAATTGATGGTGAAAGAAAAGATTTTTCGCTCTTTGAAATGATTAAATCAACTCATTTAGCCCAGCCTAAAGGGACCGTTGTTGCTTATTCTGATAATGCTGCAATTATGAACGGCAGGAACATTTCTTTTTTCCATCCAGAGATTCCCAATGATTCTGGAATGGCAAAATATGTTGCTTCAGATTTAGACATGAATATCTTAATGAAGGTTGAGACGCATAATCATCCTACAGCGATAGCTCCTTTTCAAGGAGCTTCTACTGGAGCTGGTGGTGAAATTCGGGATGAAGGGGCTACCGGTCGTGGATCTAAACCTAAAGCTGGTTTAACTGGTTTTACTGTTTCTCATTTAAGAATTAGTGATTCAATTCAGCCTTGGGAGTTTTCTTATGAAAATACTCCAAAAAGGGTTTCTTCTCCTCTTTCTATCATGATAGATGGACCATTAGGTGGTGCTGCTTTTAATAATGAATTTGGTAGGCCTAATATTTTAGGGTATTTTAGGGTTTTTGAACAAAAGGTTTGTGACATTCATTGGGGATACCACAAGCCTATAATGCTTGCTGGTGGATTAGGTGTTATTGATGACAAGTTGTCTCATAAAAAAAATATCCATGACGGAGCGCTATTAATACAGCTTGGCGGGCCAGGTTTTCGTATAGGTATAGGTGGTGGCGCTGCTTCCAGTACTGATATAGGCAGCAATTCTGAAGATCTTGACTTTAATTCTGTGCAAAGAGGCAACCCTGAAATAGAGAGAAGGGCACAAGAGGTGATAGATCGTTGTTGGCAACTAGGAGAAAGAAATCCGATTATATCTATTCATGATGTTGGTGCTGGTGGACTTTCAAATGCATTCCCTGAATTGGTAAATGATTCTAAAATGGGGGCTATCTTTAATATTAGAAAAATTCCAATAGAAGAAAATGGTATGTCTCCATCAGAGATATGGACCAATGAATCGCAAGAGAGATATGTTCTTGCAATCAACAAAAAAGATTTAACTTTTTTTGATTATATAGCAAAAAGAGAGCGTTGTCCTTATTCTGTAATCGGTATTGCTACGACAAATCGATTGCTTAAAGTTCTTGATATTGATAAAAATATAAAAATTGATGATCTCCCTAATATAACTGATTCTTTTGACAATAATCCTGTGGATATATCATTAGAAATAATTCTAGGGAAGCCACCTAAATTACAACGTACAGTTAATAGAGTTGTTAGGATTAACAAAAAACTGGTCTTTGACGGAGTCTTAATTAAAGAAGCTATTTCTAGAGTATTAAGGCACCCTACAGTATCAAATAAATCCTTCTTAGTCACTATAGGGGATCGTAGCGTTGGCGGAATGGTATGTAGAGATCAAATGGTTGGCCCATGGCAGGTTCCTGTATCAAATTTTGCTGTAACAGCATCTGATTATGAGAGGTATTCTGGGGAGGCGATGGCAATTGGAGAGCGTTCTCCGATAGCTATAATTAATGCTCCTTCATCTGGTCGCATGGCATTAGCAGAGGCTATTACTAATTTAATACCTGCTGGGGTAGATAAATTTGAAGATATAAAATTATCGGCTAATTGGATGGCGGCATGTGGTTTCGATGGGCAAGATGCAGATTTATATGATACTGTTGAAGCAGTTAGTGATTTTTGTAAGCATATAGGTTTATCTATACCTGTTGGTAAAGATTCATTGTCTATGAAGACTGTTTTTGAGCATGGAGGCAATAGAAAACAGGTTGTTTCACCAATATCACTTATAGTAACAGCTTTTGCAAATATCAGTGATGTGCGCAAGAGTTTGACCCCTCAACTCAGGAATGATGTTGATAGCCTATTAATGTTTATTGATCTTGGTGATTTTAAAAATCGCATGGGCGGCTCTATTTTTGCCCAAGTATATGATCAGATTGGAAATGATTCACCTGATATATCTCCTGATAAATTAGCTTCTTTTTTTAATTTTATAAAATTATTATCCAGCAAGAATCTAATTTTATCTTATCATGACCGCTCTGATGGCGGTTTAATTACAACTCTCATTGAAATGTCTTTAGCTAGTCATTTTGGCTTGTCAATAAATCTAGATTCTATTATAAATAATTTAGAAAATGTTGATTATGAAAGTCTTAATGAATTATTGATAAGAGTTTTATTTTCAGAGGAGATAGGAGCTGTTATCCAAATACCTAAGAGAGATAAAAATGAAATTGTTAATTTCTTGGGGAAATTTAATTTAGGGTCTTCAGCTCACATTATAGGGAGTATAAATAACAGTAATACTTTAGATATAAATTATCAAAACAAATTGGTATGGTCTGAAAAATGCTCTTTGTTAGGAAAAATATGGAGTGAAGTAAGCTATAACATTTCTATAAGAAGAGATAATCCATTATGTGCCCAATCTGAATTTGATACATGGGATGATATTTCTGATCCTGGAATAAATCCATTTTTATCATTTGATATGAAGGATATAGATGCTCCTTTCATTTCTAAAGGATCTAGACCTTCAGTAGCAATACTTAGAGAACAAGGTTGTAATAGTAATATAGAGATGGCCTGGGCATTTGACAAGGTTGGTTTTAATGCCATTGATGTTCATATGAGTGATTTATTATCGGGTCGTATTAATTTATCTTCATTTAAAGGTTTAGTTGCTGTAGGTGGGTTCAGTTATGGTGATGTTTTAGGGGCGGGTGAAGGTTGGGCCCGTACTATATTATTCAATAATTTGATGTGTGATCAATTCTCTGAATATTTTTCTAGAAAAGATACTTTTTCCTTGGGAGTATGTAATGGTTGTCAAATGATATCTGCATTGTCTTCAATTGTCCCAGGTGCTACAGATTGGCCACGTTTTACTAGGAATAAATCAGAGAGATATGAGTCTCGTTTATCTACTATAGAAATATTGAAATCTCCTTCTATCTTATTCAATGGAATGGAAGGATCTAAAATACCTATTGTTATTGCACATGGCGAAGGATATGCAGATTACTCAAAATGTGACAGTATGGCAAATTCATATGTATCTGCATGTTTTGTAGACAATTATGGAAACAAAACAGAGAAGTATCCATTTAATCCTAATGGTAGTCCTGGCGGTATTACTGCTGTTACAACTTTGGATGGCCGCTGCACTATTATGATGCCTCATCCAGAAAGAGTAACGAGGAATGTAACACTATCATGGGCTCCAGCAGAATGGGTAAATAGATATAAATATAGCCCATGGATGAAAATGTTTTATAATGCTCGTATCTGGGTAGATTAACAATAGATTAAAGCTCGTTAGTTTTACTGTCGAGCTTTAATCTAGTAAGTTTATACTTGTATTTTACCTTGTTTTTATCGCATAAATGTTTTTATCAATGTTTTGTTTTAATTGAAATTATATGAAATATAATCGTGCTTTTAATCGCTCATGCACTCAATTACGTAATTTTGAGATTATAAGAAATTTTACTAGTCAAGCAGTGGGTTCAGTTTTTATTAAGGCAGGTGATACATACGTTTTATGTACCGCTACTATTGTGGAAAATGTACCTGATTTTATGAAAAAACAGAAAGATTGTGGATGGGTTACAGCAGAATATAGCATGTTGCCTGCTGCTACACATATTAGATCTAATAGAGAATCTGTTTATGGTAAACAAACAGGAAGATCACATGAAATACAACGTTTTATAGGTCGAAGTATCAGGTCTATGTTTGATTTGTCTTTGTTAGGGTCACGCACTATTCACTTTGATTGTGATGTTATACAGGCAGATGGCGGTACTAGATGTGCAAGTATAACTGGAGCTTGTATTGCTGCTTTTGATGCCGTGAGCTATTTGATTGACAACGGATTTATAAATAAAAATCCTATTTTTAATTACATAGCAGCAGTTTCTGTCGGTAAAGTAGGAGATAAATTATTATTAGACATGGATTATACTGAAGATTGTAATTGTGATGTTGATATGAATGTGGTTATGGACGCAAAAGGCAGATTTGTAGAAATTCAAGCGACTGGAGAAAAATCATTATTTTCTATGAATGATATGAATGATATGATTGTTTTAGCGCAGGAAGGCATCTCAAAGCTCATTAATTTACAAAAAGAATGTTTTAGTTAAATTGCTCTTTATAAGATTTTTATAGTGAATAAAAACAATTCATCATTACAGGAATGGCTAAGTTACATTGAGTCAATTCATTCGGTTAGTATAGATCTAAATCTGGATAGGGTTAGATTGGTCGTTTCACTCATGGGTATAAGTATAGATGGGATAGTATTTACTATTGGTGGAACAAATGGTAAAGGATCTACTTGTAGTTTTTTAGAAAGTTTTTCATTAGAGGCGGGTTATACTGTAGGATTATATACTTCTCCGCATATAATATCTTTTAATGAAAGGTTCAGAATCAATGGTATTAGTGCAAGTGATAATGATATTATTGAGTCTCTAGATTTCATAGATAAAGTTAGGGGTGAAATCTCCTTATCCTATTTTGAGTTTACCACTCTAGCGGCTATATATTTATTTTCAGTAAGAAAACTAGAAGTATTAATCTTTGAAATCGGTATGGGTGGTCGTTTAGACGCTGTTAACATTATAGATCCTGATTGCTCTATTATTACTAATATTGGTCTTGATCATGTTGAGTGGTTGGGAGAATCTAGGGAGGCTATAGGTTTTGAGAAAGCTCATATCTACAGAAAAAATAAACCAGCTATTTGTGGTGATATTAGCCCGCCATCATCTTTGCTAAATTATGCTTATAGAATAGATTCAGAGTTATTATTGATTAATAGAGATTTCAAATATTCAATTCATAATAACACCTGGTCCTATTATGGAAAATATAATAACTTTGATGGATTGCCATATCCTAAAATGTTGGGTAAATATCAATTATTAAATGCTTCAATGGCTTTAACGGCAATAGGTTCAGTCAAAGATAGGTTAAAGGTTTCATATAAAAACATAAGTGATGGGATATCAAATTCATTTTTACCTTGCAGATTTCAGATTGTACAAGAAAATCCTACAGTTATTCTTGATGTTGCTCATAATGCACATGCAGCTGTTTCCTTAGCAGAAAATCTAGCAGATAACGATAATTTTTCTAAAACACATATAGTAATCGGGATGTTAAAGGATAAGAATATAATAGAAGTTGCAAAAACATTGAATCCTTATGTTGATTACTGGTATTGTTGTAGCACTTTTGGCCCTAGAGGTTTGTCTTCAGATTTTCTCTTCGATATTATTAAAAATAATTTGAAATCAGACAATATATCTTGTTTTCCTAGTGCTATTAGTGCATTTAATTTTTCGCTTAGCAATTCTAATCAATGTGATAGGATACTGGTTTTTGGATCTTTTTTAACTATCTCTGATATTTATCAGTTGTATTCTAATTAGTTTTATTAGTAGTTTATTAATTTGGTAATAAAGTGGATTTTTTTGATTATATACTAGCCTGCGTATTATTGGCTTCCTGCATTATTGGATATTTTCGTGGTTTCATGAGGGAGTTATTATCGTTTCTTTCTTATTTTATATCATTTTTAATAACTGTGTTATTAGTACCAGATGTTAATGATTTTATTGAAAAATACCTAGATTCTCAGTTGTTTAGTATTTGTTTATCGTGTTTTATAGTGTTTTTGTCTATATTATCAGCATGTGGTTTTATTAATATATTAATATCATTCTTTGTCATTAAATCAGGAATGACATCTACTGATCGTGTGCTAGGTATTGTCTTTGGGGCATTGCGTGGATTATTATTAACACTGTTAGCACTATTATGTTGTAGTATGTTGTCCACAGAGTGTTGGTTTATGGATTCAGTTATCATAAAGCCAGCTATGGATTTAGTTTATAAAATCAAGGAATTACTCCTATCTGATATTTAAAAATTCAAATAGTGGTATTCTTAATATCATTAGGAATTATTTTATGTGTGGAATAGTTGGTGTAGTTGGTCGTAGTCATGTAAATCAGCTGTTATATGATAGTTTATTGCTTTTGCAGCATAGAGGTCAGGACGCTGCAGGCATAGCTACATCTGATAATAGACAATTCTATCTGCATAAGTCTCATGGTCTTGTGCGGGATGTGTTTCGTGCACATAATATGCTTTCTTTACCAGGATATTGTGGTATAGGGCAAGTGAGGTATCCTACATCTGGTTCTAATGTTAATGAACAAGAGGCGCAACCATTTTATGTTAACGCTCCTTTTGGTATTATGTTTGCTCACAATGGCAATTTAACCAATTGGAAAGAATTAAGAGAGTCATTATTTAAAGTTGATCTGCGACATATAAATACTAATTCTGATTCAGAAGTTTTGCTTAATGTGTTCGCTAATGAGCTTCAATCAGCTGTTCATGGAGTTTCTCTTGATGAAAATTCTATATTCCAAGCTATCTCCGGAGTTCATAGAAGGGTAAGAGGTGCATATGCTGTTGTATCAATCATATCTGGTTATGGTTTAGTAGCCTTCCGTGATGTTAATGGTATACGTCCACTTTGTATTGGAAGACAAGAAACAAATAGTGGTACCGAATGGATGGTAGCATCAGAATCAGTAGCTCTAGAAGGGAATGGGTTTACTTTTGTACGTGATGTTGACCCAGGAGAGGCTATATTTATCGATATGGATAGTAATTTATTCAGTAAACAATGTGCAGATAATCCTAAACTTTCTCCATGTATATTTGAATATATATACTTCTCACGCCCTGATTCTTTTATTGATAAGGTTCCTGTATATGATGCTAGACTAAGAATGGGTGAGTACTTAGCAAAAAAATTAACTAAATATGTAAGAACAGGCGATATAGATGTTGTTATACCTATACCAGATTCTTCACGTCCTGCGGCAATGCAATTAGCCCATTCTTTAAATATTAATTATCGTGAAGGTCTTATAAAGAACCGATATGTAGGAAGAACTTTCATTATGCCTGGTCAGGCTATGCGTAGAAAATCAGTTAGACAAAAGTTAAATACTATAAATATGGAATTTAAGAATAAAAATATTTTATTAGTAGATGACTCTATTGTTCGAGGCACTACCAGTAAGGAAATAGTAGAGATGGCGCGTTCATCTGGTGCAAATAAAGTATATTTTGCATCAGCTGCCGCTCAAATAAAACATCAGAATGTTTATGGTATCGATATGCCTACTCAGAGCGAACTTATAGCTTCTAATAGAACTGATGAAGAAATTGCAAAATTTATAGGAGCAGATGCGTTAATTTATCAGGATCTTGATGACATGAAGAAGTCTATTACTGATATTAATAACTCTCTTACTGATTTCGATGCTTCTTGTTTTGATGGTATATATGTAACTGGAGATATAGATTCTATATATTTATCAAATCTAAGTAATAGTAGGGTTTCGTAAATTAATAAAAACAGCATGTATTTTTCACAATTACATGCTGTTACTTTATATTTTTAAGTGTGAAAGCATAAAGTAAATATTAGTTAATATTTCTTATAGCTGCTGATATTGCTATAACTGCTAGTATTATGAATAATGATAGGCTCCATATGAAATACTCAACGCCAAATAAGAAAACAGGATCATCTGCACATGATGAATACACACTAAATAACCATGGAATTAATGAATCAAATCCTGTGCTATTAATTATAGAATCAGCCGGTGTTATCATCATGCAAGACAAATTTTCTGAATAGGATATTTTTTGCATATATACAGCTAATATGCCTAATATGCTTAGAATCGATATAATTATCGCAACCATTCTAGATAATATATCACTTCTTATATAGAAACCTATGAATGAAACGATTCCGATTATAAAAAAAATAAGGCGTTGAACAATACACCAAGAGCAAGGCTTCATATCAAACACATGCTGAGATATAAGAGCTGCTGATATTGAAGTGAAGCAAAGTATAGAAACCAAAATAAATAATTTATTGCGGTAGGTTGTTTGCATAATGGTCTCTATAAACTCAGTGTATAAATAGTCATTTATGTTGAAAATTTCAGATTATAGAAAAGTTCTAATTAGCTCATTTGCACCAGCCCAACAGATTTGAACTCCAAGACAAAGCATAATAAAAGAAGAAAGTTTCATAAACACGGCAGTACCACTTTCTCCTAGTTTATTTAACATCTGGGCTGAAAATTTCATGCATATATAGAGTATAGATGATAACAATAGTATAGCTAACACAGATCCTGAAAATTTCATTGTAATTGAATTAATACTGTTACTATCAATTAGATAAATTCCTACGGCTATAGCCCCTGATATTGCACCTGGTCCAAATGCAACTGGAAAAGTCAGTGGGTAAAATGCACGAGAATTAGCTATTTCTAGACTCATTAATTCTTGTTTTTCATTTCCATTAGAATTACTTTCATCAGAAGAGTTTATAAGGTTCCAGGCACTAAATATTATTAATGTTCCACCGCCTAGTCGTACAATTGGTAAAGATATTCCAAATAATGCTAATATTGCATTCCCAATTAATAATGTAGCTATTAGCATAATAGCTACATTGCTAGCAATTTTTTTAGCTAGCATTAACCTAGTATCTGGTGATGCATTTTCTGTCATAGAAAGAAATATTGGAGCAATTGCTGGTGGGTTTAAAAAAGGAAGCAATGTTCCAAAAGTGAATAAAAAACTTTTTGTTAGAGGAGATAAAAATTCTGGAAGTAGCATAATTTAAGTAAATTGAAAATTAAATGATTATTCGGTGTCATTAGATATCTTGCTAATTACGAATTAATTAAAATTCTAGAAAGAATACATATTAACAATTTCTCCAGGATCATAATAAATATTTATCGTATTTAAAATCTAATCAAGTCATTTGACATGACGGCTTCATTATAACAGATTTATTTAAAATATATCTTGATTATCAATAAATGATGGGGGCTTAGGTGCTCCTGGTGACAATGTTAGAACCTCATATCCGTCATCCGTTACACATATTGTATGCTCCCATTGGGCAGAGAGGCTATGATCTTTTGTTACTATAGTCCATCCATCTGAAAGTTGTTTTATTTCTTTTTTCCCTGCATTTATCATTGGCTCTATTGTAAACAACATTCCAGTGCGTAATATTTCCCCGGTATTAGGTTTTCCATAGTGTAGCACTTGTGGATCTTCATGAAATTTTCTTCCAATACCGTGACCGCAGAATTCTCTTACTACCGAGAAACCTGCTTCTTCAGCATGTTTTTGTATTGCGTGCCCTATGTCTCCTAATCTTACAGAATTTTTCACTTTTTGTATGCCTTTCCACATACATTCATAAGTTATTTCTGACAATCTTAAAGATTGTATCGATTGATCCCCAATATGGTACATTCTACTGGTATCTCCATACCATCCATCTTTTATAATAGTGACATCTATATTTAAAGAATCTCCGTTTTTTAGAATTTTATCGTTTGGGATCCCATGACATACTTGATGATTCACAGAAGTGCATATAGATCCTGGGAAAGGAGAATGTCCTTGCGGAGCATATCCAATAGTTGCCGATTTGACTTTAAGCTCATTTGTCAAATACTCTAGACACAACTTATCCAGGTATCTTGTTGTAACACCTGGTTTTACATAACTTGTTATAAAATCTAATATTTTTGCTGCATCTTTGCAAGCAGATCTCATTTTATTTAGATCGTTTTCGTTATTGATAATGCTCATTTTATGTTTTTAAAAAAAATTTATTTTTGTATAGTGTTAATACAATAATTCGTTGCAAATTATTATATTGTGTGATTGATATTAAATCCCAATGTTATTGATTGCAATAGCTATTTTATTTTGCGTATAAACAATTGTTATTTATATAAAATAAATTAATTATTATTTTAATTCTTAAAGCCATATCTATCTTGTTTGTGTATAATTATCAGCTATAAATAATTATATAAATTTATAAATCGCACAATACGTTATCAGGGGTGTCTTTTTGTAGATGCTTATGTATTGTAAGAAATTAACCCTTGGAGATTTTTATGTCTATGATGAGAGAAATGTTGGAAGCTGGTGTCCATTTTGGGCATCAAACAAGATACTGGAATCCTAAAATGGCTCAGTATATTTTTGGGCAAAGAAATAAGATACATATAATAAACCTTGAAAAAACAGTAGAAAAATATCTAGAGGCATTAAAATTTATCAAGAAATCAGCATCTGCCAGCAGTAATATTTTATTTGTAGGAACAAAAAGAGCAGCTCGTGAATTCATTGCTAGCGAGGCTAGTAGATGTAATATGCCTTATGTTGATTCTAGATGGCTCGGTGGAATGTTGACTAATTTTAAAACAGTAAAATCCTCTATCAAAAGGTTGAAAGAAATGGAGATTATTGTTGCTAATGGCAATGCTGATAAAATGATAAAAAAGGAAGGTTTATTATTTTATCGTGAGCTTGATAAGCTTAATAAAGCTATTGGTGGTATTAAAAATATGAATAACCTTCCAGATATAATGTTCGTCATAGATGTTGGTTACCATAAGATTGCCATATCTGAGGCTAGAGCCTTAGGGATAAAAGTAGTTGCGGTTGTTGATACAAATCATTCTCCTGATGGGGTTGACTATGTTATTCCTGGAAATGATGATTCTGCTAAGGCTATAGCTTTATATTGCAAAGGGATATCAGATGCAGTATTGGAAGGACGTAAAAAAAATGTAGATGATATCGTTGATAACATGAAAGAAAATTCTGAAGATTTTGTTGAGGTTGCTATTTGATAGAATTTCTAGATTGGTTTTTGTTTATTTAAAATTTAATTGTTCGGTATTTTAGGAATTATATGTCCAATATTAATGCTTCTCTTGTAAAAGAATTAAGAGAAAAGACTGATGCTCCTATGATGGAATGTAAAAGAGCACTTATTGAGTCTAATGGTGATATAAAAAAAGCTGAAGACCTCCTTAGAATTAAGCTTGGAAATAAAGCTAATAAAGCTGCTTCTCGTGTAGCAGCTGAGGGTTTAATAGGTTTATACATCTCAGATAATTTAAAGTTTGGTGCTTTAATTGAAGTGAACTGTGAGACTGATTTTGTTGCCAAAAACAAAGAGTTTATTTCTTTTGCAAACAAATTGGCAGAAATAGTAGCAAATAATAATCCGTCTGACTTGCTAGGCTTGAGTAATTTAGTTTTCGATGAGAATGATACTGTTGATAGTACTAGAAAGTCTATGATTGGTAGGATTGGTGAAAATATTTCTATTAGACGTTTTGCCAGAGTAGTTGCAAATGGATCTTTATCTGGATATAGTCACAATGGTCGAATATGTGTATTGGTAGATCACTCTGGTAATGATGATGTAGGTAAAGATGTTGCTATGCATATAGCTGCAGTAAGACCAAGATCTATAGATGCTTCTGGTGTCAGTATAGATGAAATCAATTCTGAGCGTTCAATTGCAATGGAAAAAGCAAAAAAATCTGGCAAGCCAATTGATATAATAGAGAAAATTGTTGATGGATCGGTACAGAAGTTTTTAAAAGAAGTTACATTGATGTCTCAAGCATTTGTCAAGGATGAAAAAAAGACTGTTAAACAAATGCTTGATGAGAAATCATCATCAGTTAATAGTTTTATATTTTATGTTGTTGGAGATGGTATAGAAAAAAAAGAGGTAGATTTTGCCGCCGAAGTTGCAGCAGTCAGTGCCATGTAGTTTTATCTTCCATTACGAAATATTTTTATGAGTTTATTGTTTTGCTTGGATTGTTGAATTGTTTATTATTGGTAGGTAAACCATCGGAATGTGAATCATGTACAGTAAACCATACAAAAGAGTTTTGTTAAAGCTTTCTGGTGAAGCGCTTATGGGTGATGATTCTTTTGGTATAAATAGATCAACCATTTTGTGTATCACTAAAGAAATAGTAAAGGTTATTGAATTAGGCATAGAATTAGCTATTGTGATAGGCGGTGGTAATATTTTTCGTGGCCTTGCTCCAGGAGCTCAGGGTATGGATCGTGCTACCGCTGATTATATGGGCATGATGGCTACTATTATGAATGCTCTTGCTTTACAGGATTCTCTTAAATGTCTTGGTATAGATGCTCGTGTGCAATCTGCTTTGAATATAGATCAGGTGGTAGAGCCTTACATAAGATCTAAGGCTCTACGGTATTTAGAAGAGGGCAAAGTAGTAATTTTTGCAGCCGGTACTGGCAATCCATTTTTTACTACTGATACAGCAGCTGCGTTACGTGGCGCAGAAATTGGGGCAGAAATTGTATTAAAGGCTACTAAAGTCGATGGTATATATAGTTCTGATCCAAAAAAAGATCCTACAGCTACTAGGTACATGCGCATATGTTTTGATGAGGTTATTGTGCGCAGAATTGAAGTTATGGATGCTACCGCTTTTGCGCTGTGTCGTGATCAAAAATTACCAATTAATGTATTCTCTATTTATAAATCTAGTGCACTAAAGCGTGTTGTAATAGGTGAAAATGAAGGAACATTAGTTCATCTTTAATAGGATAATTTTTTATGAATATGGATATTTGTAGTTCTTTTGAAAGCAAAATGTCTAAATCTGTTGATGTGTTAGTATCTAATTTGGCAAAAATTCGCACGGGTCGTGCTCATATTGGCATTCTTGATCATATTTCTATTGATTATTATGGTTCTTTTACCTTAATAAATAAAATAGCAAACATTAATCTGTTGGATGCTAGGAATATACAGGTCGTTCCTTATGAAAAAAGAATGATTAATGCAATAGAGAAATCCATAAGAGAATCTGATTTAGGTCTTAATCCAATTTCATTTGGTGATAGTATTAAAGTTCCCATGCCTCCTCTAACTGAAGAGCGTCGTAAAAGTTTAGTCAAGGTTGTAAAATCTGAAGGCGAAGATACAAAAGTGGCTATACGTAATATTCGTCGTGAAGCTAATGATCTTTTAAAGAAAATGGTTAAAGATAAAGATATATCAGAGGATGAGGAGAAAAGGCTACAGGATTCTATACAAAAAATAACAGATCAGAAAATTATATTAATAAGCCAGATAATATCTAAAAAAGAGACTGAAGTCATGGCAATATAATACGATATAATAATTTTTTGCAATGCAATATTAAACTGGTTTGTCAGATATATGAGTCATGTTGAGTAATAAAAAGCTTCCAAGGCATGTTGCTATTGTTATGGATGGTAATGGTCGATGGGCGAATAAAAGATTTCTACCAAGGTCTTCGGGTCATTTTAAAGGGGTAAGTTCTGTAGGTCAAATTATAGATAAAGTTACTCAGTTAGATATTCGTTATCTTACTCTGTTTGCGTTTAGTTCAGAAAATTGGCGTAGACCCGCAGATGAGATTGAATATCTAATGAGCTTATTTATAAAAACATTAGAAAATGAAGTCGATAGAATGATAGATAAGGGGATAAATTTACGTATAGTTGGTGATATTACTGTGTTTGGTAGCTACCTTCAGGATTTAATAAAGAGTGTCATTTATAAAACATCACATAACAACAGTCTATATCTTACCATAGCGGCAAATTATGGTGGAAGGTGGGATATATTACAGGCTATAAAAAAAATGTTAATAAAAGAGCCTGATGTTTTAAATAATATAGATCTTATAAATGAAGAACTGTTATCTAGTTATTTATCAATGTCTTGGGCCCCTGAGCCAGACTTGTTAATAAGAACTGGAGGTGAGAAGCGTCTTTCTAATTTCCTGATATGGCAATTAGCATATACAGAATTATATTTTACAGATATTTATTGGCCTGATTTTGGTTCTAATGAATTAGAAGAGGCATTTAGGTGGTATTGCTCTAGAGAACGTAGATTTGGAAGAACAAGTGCACAACTAAAAAAGATCTGATGCTATGAAACTAAGTGAGTTATTGAATGCTGAAACATAGATTTTTAACTGCAATAATGCTGATACTAGTATTTTCTTTATCTTTAATCTCAGAAAACGATAAAAATTTCATGGTTTTCTTGTCTATTGTTATATCGTTAGTTTTATGGGAATGGCTACTTATGTCTGTTCCTGTTTATGTCTCAAAAAAAAAATGTACAGCAGTAGCAATTTTTCTATTTATGGCAATGATGCTGTCATTAACTTTTATAAGTATAAATAACATTATTAAATATAAATATATTATTTATAGAGTAATATTAATTATTAATATAATTTGGTTATTCATATCTTTTGTTTCTGTGTTTCTTGCTAGAATATTTTCCAATATAGAGCGCTTATTAATATCTATTTTCTCAGTTATTTTATGTTCTGTTGTTTGGTTTATTTTGATATTCTACTACATTAGCTACAACTCATGGTTTATAATATCTTTGTTAATTTTTATATGTTTAATAGATACATCTGGATATTTTGTAGGTAAATATATTGGTAAAAAAAAATTAGCATATAAGATCAGTCCAAATAAAACTATTGCTGGTGCTGTATCTGGGATTTGTTTTTCTGTTATATGGTTTTATATAAGCAGCTTCATTAGCGATAGTTTTTCCAGTGTATTGATATATAAATGGTCATTATTCTTGGCGTTATTATTTTCAATAATATTATCTTTTCTTGCTATATTTGGTGATTTATTTGAATCATTGTTAAAAAGAAATTCAGGTATTAAAGATTCAAGTAATCTCCTACCTGGACATGGTGGGGTTTATGATAGATTTGATGGAATAATTTCAGTTATTCCTACAATGTTTTTATTATCAGAGGTATCGTTTTGAGTGCGTTACGTCGCGTTTTTATTTTTGGGTCTACTGGATCAATTGGTAAAAAAACCCTTGAGATTATTGATGCATTTCACGGAGAGATTGAGGTTTTTGGTCTTAGTGCTTATAGCAAAATAGATGATTTAGTTGCTCAAGCTATTAAATATAAAGTCAAGGTTGTTGTCGTTCCTAATGTTAGAGCCAAGGAACATTTTTATGAAAAATGGATTGATAAGAATTCTATTCCAAAGCTGTTATTAGGCCCTGAATCTCTTGTAGACATGGCTTATGATACTAGCTATGACACAGTTATTGCTGCAATTGTAGGTATAGCTGGTTTAGCATCTGCTTTGGCAGCAGCTAAATCTGGGAAACGTATTTTATTAGCAAATAAAGAAGTTTTAGTGGTAGCAGGAAGCCTCTTTATGCAATATGTTGCTGATAATAATGCAGAAATAATTCCTATAGATAGTGAGCATAATGCTATTTTCCAATGTTTATGTGATAACAACATTGGAATTGATTTTAAAAAAATAGAAAATACTATTAGACGTATAGTATTAACTGCTTCCGGTGGCCCATTTCGTACGCATGACCTAGAAAGATTGCAAGCTATAACTCCAGAACAGGCATGTTTACATCCAAGTTGGGATATGGGTCGTAAAATATCTGTAGATTCATCAACCATGATAAATAAGGGGTTTGAGGTTATTGAGACACATTGGCTATTTCATATTCCAATAAAAAAAATTGAAATAATAATACATCCACAAAGTATAATACATTCTATGGTTGAATATATTGATGGATCAATATTAGCGCAATTAAGCAAACCTGATATGGGTATTCCTATATCTTATGCTTTAGGTTTTCCAAATAGAACAAAAAATGAAGTGGGTTTTATAGATTTTATAGATCTTAGAAAACTTGAGTTTTATCCTCCTGATTTTGTAAAATTTCCATGTTTATCCTTAGCTCTTGAAGCTTTAAAATTAGGACAAGCTCATTGTATCGTTCTAAATGCTGCTAATGAAGTAGCAGTAGAGTCTTTTCTTAATGGAACCATAAAATATATAAACATTCCAAAGATAATAGAAAATTCTATAGAGTGGTATGAACAAAAAATTCCTTATCTCTTAAACAATCTAGATGATATATTGCATTTAGATATGATTTCTCGTAGTTTTGCGTATAAGATCTGTCATGAAGAATGAAGAAATCACAACAGGTGCTGTATTAATATCTTAGAACTATATTGTTAGTTTTTGATATCGTGTCTTTTATTATTAAATCTCTTTAACCTATTAGGGTCAGTTTACGATGTCTTTATCTAGAGTAAATATATTATTAATAGCTTTTGCTGCATTATTTATAGTTCCAAGTGTCTCTTATTCTTCCAATCTTTCAAACTTACATAATATATGCATCAATGGAAACAATAAAGTTGATAAATCTGTAATTGTTGAAAAATTACCTTTTAAAACAGGAGATAAGATAACGGAAGAATTATTATCGAGAGCCATAAGTAATTTATATGATACCGGTTGTTTTGATGATGTTTCTATTAAGATAGAAAATACTACTATTTTTGTTAGTGTTAGGGAAGTGCCTATCATACATTCAGTAAATTTTTATGGGTCTAATCAATTTAGTAATGATTATATGCTAAATATATTAAACAGATTTAATTTTACTCAAGGGTCTTTCTTTAATCAAAACTCTCTAAATAATGTTAAAAAAGAGATAGAGCTTAGTTATCATACTAAAGGCATGCACTGTGTGGAAATATCTATAGATAAAACAATTACTGCTGAATTTATTGATATAGGTTTTAATATTAAGGAAGGACCTTTAACTAAGATAAGAAATATTAGTATAGTAGGCAATAAAAGTTTTCCAGAAAAATCATTGTCAAAATTATTTAAGTCTAATTCTACGAACCTATTTTCTTTTTATACTAAGAATGATGTATTTATAAAAGAAAATCTAGAGTCGGATTTAGAGAAATTGCATATTTTTTATATGGATAAAGGTTATGCCAACTTTAAAGTACGTGAACAAAAGATTACTTTTTCTTGCTCTAAAGACATAGTTGATATAGTTATATCAATTGATGAGGGATCATTATATAAAATAAATGATGTGAATTTATTATGCAA
This sequence comes from Candidatus Kinetoplastibacterium blastocrithidii (ex Strigomonas culicis), assembly GCF_000319245.1. Taxonomy (NCBI): domain Bacteria; kingdom Pseudomonadati; phylum Pseudomonadota; class Betaproteobacteria; genus Candidatus Kinetoplastidibacterium; species Candidatus Kinetoplastidibacterium blastocrithidiae. The sequence continues at coordinate 492,573 of NC_019814.1, forward strand.
CTCATACGAATTTTATAAAAAAATTATTGATTTAATAGATATTAAAAAAGGTGATGTTTACTCTATATCTAGTATAAATAATACAATTCTTTCAATAAAAGAATATCTAGGAAATCAGGGATTTGCTGTTGCAGATATAAATTTCGCTATAGAAACGAAGAATAAAGAATCAGAAAATTTGATTGATATTGTTTTTAATATAGATGTCGGAGACATTATATATGTTGATAAAATAAATATCACCGGTAATTCTTATACCCTTGATAAGGTAATAAGAAGAGAATTACGTCAATTTGAGACATCCATGTATAATTATCAAAAAATTAAATCATCCAAGGAAAAGCTAGACCGATTAGGTTTTTTTAGTAAGGTTTCTATGGGATTTAATCCATCTCCTGATTCAAGTGATCTTGTTGATATAAATATAGATGTTGAAGAAAAGAAAACAGGTATTTTTAATGTTGGATTTGGCTATGGCTCGTCAGATAAAGCTGTCTTCTCTGCTGCTATAAGTGATGATAATTTATATGGAAATGGCTCTGATATAACCTTGCAGCTAAACCATAGCAAAGCAAATAGTTCAGCTATGATTTCATATACTGATCCATATTTCTTAGATAAAAAAATTAGGAATACTATAGTTTTTGATTATAGAATTAATAATCAGAATGGCAGAAGCGACAATTATAAAATAAGATCCATGCGGCAAGGAATAGATCTTGGTATTCCTGTTTCAGAATCAAGTACATTATCATTTGGTTTTTTTTTAGAAAATAATAATATTATTTCCTTTAATAAATTATCATCAGTATATAATAGATTCCTAGATCAATATGGTTGTAATACAAAATCATTTAACATAAATCTAGGATTATCAGATGACACTAGAAATAATGTTATTTCACCAAGCACAGGATCATTTAAATCTGTGAAGCTAGATTTTTCTTTTATGGATTTAAAATATCTTATTGTGACTGCTAATTACCAACGTTATTTATTGTTTGCTGATAAGTATATAGTGTTTATTAACGGATTAGTTGACTATGGATTAAGTTATGGAAGTAAAGATTACCCATCTATAAAAAACTTATATGCAGGTGGCATAGGTAGTGTTCGTGGTTATAGGACATCATCTGTAGGACCAAAGGATCTTTATACTGGGGAGTATACTGGTGGCTCTAAACGAGTTATAGCCAATGCTCACTTTTATATACCTATTCCTGATAATTATATAGATAAAATGTTAAGGCCTTTTATATTTATAGATGCTGGTAAGGTTTTCAATAAAAGCATTAAAAAATATAATGATTCTGTTAGATGTGGATGGCGCTGTTCTACTGGCCTAGGAGTTTCCTGGAAGTCTCCTGTTGGTATTGTGCAGATTTCTTATGGCTTGCCTTTAAATAGACATATTGATGATGATATACAGAACCTACAGATACAGATGGGATCTGTTTTTTAGATGATTTAGTTTTTATTTTATTAAGAGTGATATTTATATTATGTTTAACTTTATGATTGATAAATTTATTTGTAATTTTTCTGATAATTTAAAGAGAAGATTTACTATTACTACTCTTTTATTTTTTGTTTGTATTCCTATTATTCCTATGAATTCTTTTGCTGAAGAAACAAATGAAACAAATGAAATAAAGGAAATAAAGGAAATAAAAATAGGTTTTGTAAATACCGATCGTATTTTAAAGGAGTCTAATCCAGCTAAGGCCTCACAAAAAAAAATTGAAATTGAATTTAAAAAGAGAGATGAAGAACTACAGAAACTAAGTCTAAGCTTACGTTCTCAGATTGAGAAATTTGATAAGGAATCTTTGGTTATATCAGAAAATGATAAGATACATCTCCAAAGAAATTTGAATAACTTGGATGTGGATCTTCAACGTAAACGTCGTGAATTTCAAGAAGATTTTAATAGGAGAAGGAATGAGGAGTTTTCTTCTATTATTTCTATAGTCAATGATAGTATTAAAAATATTGCTGAACAAGATAACTTTGATCTAATATTGCAGGATGCCATAGCTGTAAATCCTAGAATTGATATTACAGATCAAGTTATTAGAGCATTAAATAAATAATATATATGCCTACTTTATTAGATAAAGATCAATCTATAGATCTAGGTAGATTATTATCTTTAGTTGACACCTCTAATATAGATTTACAATTAATATTAGCAGATGATTCTGCATTTATAATGGGAATATCTAGTTTATCTAAAGCTATTAGAGGTGATATCACTTTTTTAAATGATATTAGGTATATAAAGTATGTAAGCGACACTAATGCTTCGGCAATTATTGTAAGCGATAAGATTTATTCAGATCTTATAATGAGAAATAGCATGCCTGATTGTAGTTTTATAGTATGTAATAATCCATATCTGTTATATGCTAGAGTAACTCATTGGTTTAATAAACAATTATCTAAAAACATATCACAAAATATTCATTCATCTGCTATAGTCTCAACAGATTCTATTATAGGGCATAACGTAGAGATAGGACCACACTCTGTAATTGGTCCTGGAGTTGTTATTGGCAGAGATGCTAAAATCGGATCTGGATGTGCAATAGGAAAGAATTCAGACATTGGTGATAATTGCCTAATACATTCGAGAGTTACATTATATCCAAACACTACAATTGGTTCTAGATCTCTTATTCATAGTGGGGTTGTATTAGGCGCTGATGGTTTCGGTTATGCTCTAGATAAATCTAGTAGTTGTTTTATTTGGAATAAAATTTATCAATTTGGGCGTGTTGAGATTGGTAGCGATGTTGAAATAGGAGCTAATACTACTATTGATAGAGGAGCTCTAGATAATACTGTTATTGGCAATGGTGTAAAATTAGACAATCAGGTTATGATAGGACATAACGTGATAATAGGGGATGGTACGGCGATAGCGGCTTGTGTTGGTATAGCAGGGTCAACTAAAATAGGGAAAAGGTGCAGTATAGCAGGCGCTGCTATGGTTTCTGGTCATATAACCATAGTAGACGATGTTCATATATCTGGGGCTACTGCAATTATATCAAATATTATAAAATCTGGTCGTTATACTGGTATTTATCCCTATTCTACTCATTCTGAATGGCAGCATAATGCTCCTATTATTTCAAAATTATCGAAAATAAGAAAGCTTATTAAGTCGTTTTTTAAGAAATAATAAAATAGTAATTTTATCTTAGAAAATTTTAGGATTTTATAAATGGAATTAAATATACAGGATATAATGAAAAGATTACCACATCGTTATCCTATGTTATTAGTCGATCGTGTGGTTGAAATGATTCCAGGCAAGTCCATAGTAGCGATTAAAAATGTGTCTATGAATGAACATTTCTTTAGTGGTCATTTCCCGCATTTTCCTGTTATGCCAGGAGTTTTGATCATAGAAGCATTGGCGCAATCAGCAGCTCTATTTTCTTTCGCAGATGATGGCAATCTTGGAACAATTGGTAGCAACACAGCGTATTATTTAGTTGGTATTGATGAAACTCGTTTTAGACGTCCGGTTGTGCCCGGCGATCAGTTGCGTTTAGAAGTATATGCTGAACGCTTGAGCCGTTCTATTTGCAAATACAAGGCACGTGCATTAGTAGATTCTCATATTGTAGCTGAGACTAAATTGATGTGCGCAATTCGTGAATTTGAAAATTAAATGAATAGGAATATACATCCAACTGCTATTGTAGATATTTCAGCTAGCATTGATAGTTCCGTAGTGATAGGTCCGTATGTAGTAATAGGTCCTAAGGTTTGTATAGATTCAGGCACAGTAGTAGGGTCACATTGTGTTATTGATGGAGATACTACTATAGGAAAAAATAATCAATTATATCGTTTCTGTTCTATTGGAGGAGTTCCTCAAGACAAAAAATACAAACTAGAATCTACAAAATTGATTATAGGTAATCATAATACTATAAGAGAATTTACAACTTTTAATATTGGTACGGTTCAGGATGAGTCTAAAACTATCGTTGGTGATGGTAATTGGATAATGGCTTATGTTCATATTGCTCATGATTGTTGTATTGGGAATAACGTAACATTAGCAAATTCAGTCCAATTAGGTGGTCACGTAACTATAGATGATTGGGCTATAATAGGTGGGTTAACAGGCATTCATCAGTTCTCAAAAATAGGAGCTCATGTTATGGTTGGAAGTAATAGTTCTTTGATTCAGGATGTTCCTCCCTTCGTTTTATGTGCTGGAAACCCTTCTCGCCCTTTTGGAGTGAATATAGAAGGATTGAAACGTAGAAATTTTTCAGATGATGTAATACTAGAAATCAAAAAAGCCTATAAAACAATTTATCGTCAGGGATTGTCTTTAATTGATGCTAAATCTAAGTTGCAGTTATATTGTGGTAATTCTATAAAATCTTCTTTGTATCTAAAAATTATTATAGATTTTTTAGATAATTCGAGCAGGGGTATTATTAGGTAAAAATAATGGTTCTTAGAATTGGTCTTGTAGCTGGTGAGCCTTCTGGAGATTTATTAGCTAGTTATATGGTTAGAGATATAAATAAATACATTAATAATATATCTTATGATGGAATTGGTGGTAAAAATTTAATAGATTTAGGATTTAGTTCACTTTTTGAAATGGAAAATTTATCTGTTTTCGGATATGTTGATGCTTTTCTAAGACTTCCTAAGATATATTATATATATAAAAGTTTAATAAATAGATGGATTAATAAAAATCCTATTTCTATTTTTATTGGGGTAGATCTACCAGATTTTAATCTAAGAATAGAGAATATACTTAAGAGATCAGGTATTCCTACAGTCCACTTTGTAAGTCCATCTATATGGGCATGGCGTTATAACAGAATAAATCAAATTCGTGAAGCAGTATCTCATATGTTGGTAGTCTTTCCTTTTGAGAAATCTATTTATAAAAAAGAAGGTATTCCTGTAACTTATGTAGGTCATCCTTTAGCTTCGAAAATTCCTTTAAATCCGGATAGAGATAAAGCTAGAAATATTTTAAATATCAATGCAAATAAAAATGTTTTGGCTATATTACCTGGCAGTAGAATTTCAGAGATAAAAAATTTAGCCCCACGCTTTTTAGAAACAGCGAAGTTGTTATACAAGAAAGATAGTAGATTGGAGTTTTTAGTGCCGATGGCAAATGAGACAATGAGATTTGAATTTGAGAAAATATTACATAAATTCCCTGTTCCCAATATAAGGTGCATGAGTGATAGAGATTATATTAATTCTAAAGATATAATTAAGAAGCCTATATCTTGGTATGCTATTGAGGCTAGCGATGCTGTTTTATTATCAAGTGGAACAGCGACTTTAGAGAGTGCTTTATTTAAAAAACCTATGGTTATTTCTTATGTCTTATCATCATTTGCTAGGAAAGTAATGTCATGGAAATCAGGTCAATCTCATTCTTATACTCCGTGGATTGGATTGCCTAATATTTTAGCTCGTGATTTTTTGGTTCCTGAATTTCTTCAGGAAGAAGCAAGTCCTGAAAATTTATGTAATGCTACCTGGAAAGCATTAACAGATGAAAATTATCGTAATAAAGTTATTAATAATTTTATTAATATTCATAATGATTTAAGGAGAGATACACCAAAATTAATATCAGAAACTATATTAAAAATATTAAAAAAATGATTTTCTAATAAATTATTAATATGAATGAATATCTAAATATTATTGCGGGTGTTGATGAGGCAGGAAGAGGAGCATTGGCTGGTCCAGTTTATGCTGCGGCTGTTGTGTTAGATTATAGATATCGAATTGAAGGTTTGGATGATTCCAAAAAACTAACTCCTAAAAAGCGTGAACAGTTATCTGCAATAATAAAGCAAAAATCTATATGTTGGAGTGTTTCTAGTATTGATGTTAATGAGATAGATAGAATAAATATTTTACAAGCAACGTTATTAGCCATGAAAAATGCAATCTTAAAGTTAAAAAGACAACCTAATCTAGTTCTTGTGGATGGTAATCAGTCTCCAGAATTAGAATATAAAGTACTTAAAATAGTAAAGGGAGATAGTTTTGTTCCTGCTATATCTGCAGCTTCCATACTAGCAAAAACAGAAAGGGATAAAGAAATGTTAAACTTACATTATCAATATCCATCCTATTTATTCAATAAACATAAAGGCTATGGAACGCAAGAGCATATGATTTTATTGAAAAATCATGGTCCATGTAAGGAGCATAGAAAAAGCTTTTCCCCAGTAAAAGATTTGATCAATATGTAATTATGCTAATCTACGATCTAGACCAATCTCGTGCAAAACAGTTGTGGCTATTTCCTCAATTGATTTTGTAGTTGTAGATAACCATGGTATTCCATCTCTTCTCATCATTTTTTCTGATTCAGTAACTTCATAACGGCATTGTTCTATAGTTGAATAACTGCTGTTAGGACGTCTTTCATTTCTAACTTCTGATAGTCTTTCCGGATGTATTGAAAGCCCAAAAATTTTATTTCTGTATGGTATTATTGTGGATGGCAGAGTATTTCTTTCAAAATCATCTGGAGTTAATGGAAAATTAGCAGCTTTTATAGCATACTGCATAGCAAGATACAGACTAGTTGGTGTTTTACCACAACGTGATACTCCTACTAAAATAACATCAGCTTGATTTAATTGGTGCACAAATTGCCCATCATCGTGTGATAAACTGAAGTTTATTGCATCTATTCTATTACGATATTTTTCAGTATTAGTAACATTATGTGATCTTCCAATAGAATTATTGGACTTGTGACCTATAAGCTGTTCTATGTTGCTTACAAATGTGCCAAATATGTCTAAAAATATTCCGTTAGCACTACGTACAGTATTCATTATTTCATGATTTACTAATGTGCTAAATACTATTGGTGGATTACCAGTATCAAGTGCATTTTGATTGATTCTATTTACAACTTCTTTAGCTTTTTCTATAGAAAATATGAATGGAAGATGTATCTGCTTAAATTTAATGGTATCAAATTGTGATAGCACAGCGTTGCTAAATGTTTCAGCTGTTATCCCTGTACTATCTGATACAAGATATACTGTTCTCTCTATTATTTCTTGATTCATTTATTTAAATCCTTTTAAAAAATATCACCTAATATTATATTTTAAATCTTAAATAGTGATAGTTTATAAATTTTCATTATAATTAATACTATTATCAGGATAATACGATTAATGTATTAATAGATTTAATTGATTAATCATATTGTTTTTATATTTTATAGGTGATTTAAATGTCTTACATAATTCCATTTGAGAAGTTACGCATGTCAGATGTGGCTTCAGTTGGCGGTAAAAATGCCTCCCTAGGAGAGATGATCAGTCAATTATCAGATGCTGGAGTCAGAGTTCCTAGTGGTTTTGCTACAACAGCCCATGCTTTTCGAGATTTTTTAAGTTTTTCTAGCCTAGATAAAAAAATATCTGAAAAATTACGAAATTTAAATCCTGATAATATCTATGAGTTATCTAAAGCAGGATCCGAGATTCGTAATTTAATAATGAATACGCCATTTTCTGAAGAATTTGAAAGCAGCATAAGGAGTGCTTTTGAAACATTAGATTATGATGGTAATGGGTCATTTGCAGTTAGATCTTCTGCTACTGCTGAAGATCTACCAGATGCTTCTTTTGCTGGGCAGCAAGAAACTTTTCTTAATGTAGTTGGTATTGTAGATATTCTAGACAAGATAAAACATGTGTTTGCTTCTTTATATAATGATAGAGCAATCTCTTATAGGGTTCATAAGGGATATGATAATACTGATGTTGCTTTATCTGCAGGAATACAAAGAATGGTTAGATCAGATAAGGGAAGTGCTGGTGTTATGTTTACAATAGACACTGAATCTGGTTTTTCTGATGTGGTCTTTATAACATCTTCATATGGGCTAGGTGAGACAGTTGTGCAAGGAGCTGTAAATCCAGATGAGTTTTATGTCTTTAAACCGTCTCTAGCAAAAGGATTAGATTCTATATTAAGTCGTCGTATTGGATCTAAATTAATTAAAATGGAGTTTAACGATGACAATACTATCGGTTCTACAGTTCGTACCGTTGATGTTAGTCTATCAGACAGGAATAAATATTCTTTAAATGATCATGAAGTTACTGAGCTAGCAAAATATGCCGTTATAATCGAAAGACACTACGGTCGACCTATGGATATTGAATGGGGTAGAGATGGTATTGATGGCAAGATTTATATATTGCAAGCTCGTCCTGAAACAGTGCAGTCTCAACAGGTTAATAAAGATGTGCAGAAGCGATATAAATTAAAGGCTACTGGCAAAATATTGATAAGTGGTAGAGCTATAGGACAAAAAATAGGATCTGGTCCAGTAAAAGTAGTTTTTGATACTTCTGAGATAGATAGGGTTCAGAAAGGAGATGTGTTAGTTACGGATATGACTGATCCTAATTGGGAGCCCGTAATGAAAAGGGCATCTGCGATTGTAACAAATCGAGGAGGAAGAACATGTCATGCTGCTATAATAGCTCGTGAACTTGGTATTCCAGCTGTTGTTGGATGTGGTGATGCAACTAATGTTCTTAAAGATGGACAAAGTGTTACAGTTTCTTGTTCAGAAGGGGATGAAGGTTATATATATGATGGCTTGATAGAGACTGAAATTGAGGATGTATCTCGAGGAGAAATGCCAACTATAGATTTAAAGATAATGATGAATGTTGGAAATCCTCAATTGGCTTTTGATTTTTCACAATTACCTAATAGTGGTGTTGGTTTAGCTCGTTTAGAGTTTATTATAAATAATAATATAGGAGTTCATCCTAAGGCAGTTTTAGATTATCCTAATTTAGATAATGATTTAAAAAAAGCTGTTGAATCTTCCGCAAGAGGTTATTCTAACCCTCGTGGGTTTTTTGTAGAGAAAATGGCAGAAGGAATTTCAACTATTGCTGCTGCTTTCTGGCCTAAACCAGTTATTGTTCGTTTATCTGACTTCAAGTCAAATGAATATCGAAAGTTAATAGGTGGTTCTAGATATGAGCCTGAAGAAGAAAATCCTATGTTAGGTTTTAGGGGCGCTTCTAGATATATAGCAGAAAATTTTAATGATTGTTTTCTTATGGAATGTAAAGCATTCAAGAAAGTACGTAATGATATGGGATTGACTAACGTTGAAATAATGGTTCCTTTTGTTAGAACAGTTAATCAAGCTAAAAAAGTAATAGAATTATTATCTGAAAATGGTTTGAAAAGAGGGGAGAATGGATTAAGAATCATAATGATGTGTGAAGTGCCTAGCAATGCTATTTTAGCAGAAAAATTTCTAGACTATTTTGATGGTTTTTCTATAGGATCTAATGACATGACTCAATTGACTCTTGGTCTTGATAGAGATTCTGGGATGGAATTACTGGCAGCTGATTTTGATGAGAGAGATGAGGCCGTTAAGTTTATGTTACATAGAGCTATTCAATCATGTATAAAATCTAAAAAATATATTGGTATTTGCGGACAAGGACCTAGCGATCATCCTGATTTTGCAAAATGGTTACATACTGAAGGGATATCATCAATATCTTTGAATCCTGATACTGTTGTAGATACTTGGCAGCGTTTAGCTATTAAGTAGGATATTTTTTGAGATGCCATTTGTAAGATATTTAATTTTATTAATGGCATCCGTTTTATCTTTTACTGTTTTAATTTGTACTTAATTGCTCTTTCTTCTTCTCTTTTCCATTCCTTTTCTTTAATGGCATGACGTTTATCATATGATTTTTTGCCTTTTCCTAAGGCTATATCTAGTTTTATTAAGTGTTTTTTGTAGTGTAAATTTAAAGGCAGTAGAGAGTAACCTTTTTGCTCTACTTTTCCTATTAATCGTTTTATCTCATCAGCTTTCATGAGTAATTTTCTACTACGATAAGGGTCTATAGAAATATGATTAGAGGCGCTTATCAATGGTGTTATATTCATTCCTATGACAAATAGTTCTGTACTGCGTATAACTATATATCCATCTTTTATTTGAACTTGTTTGTTTCTTATAGATTTTACTTCCCATCCATAAAGAACTATACCTGCTTCATATTTGTCTTCAATAAAATAATCATGATATAATTTCTTGTTCTCGGCTATTTTCATAATTTTTCTAAGTATATTATTGTGTTATTGTCTACGTCTTATGCATAAAATATATAAATCTATTGTACTTCCTTATAGCTCTAGCCAGATGTTTGATCTAGTAGCTGATATTGATAAGTATCAAGATTTTATGCCTTGGTGCGGTGGATCAAAGATAGAATATCATAATGATACTCAAACAAAAGCTTCCATAATCATGATTATATATGGAATTAGCAATAGTTTTACAACTATAAATAGGTATAATTATCCAAATAAAATTGATATAGAGTTAGTGGATGGGCCTTTTTCATATTTATCAGGTAGCTGGAGATTTACAGAAAAATTTAAAGACTCATGTAATGTTGAATTTGAATTAGAATATAGTTTTTCTAACAAATTATTGAGTATGATTATATCTCCAGTATTTAGTAATATAGCTAATAGTTTTATATATAAATTTCAAGAAAGAGCAAGTCATATATATGGAAAAAAAATATAATATATCTATATGTATTTGTTATGTAGGAATTGACGGAAAATTTTTTCTAAGAGATTTAATTGTACATATTGGATGTACTATTAATGAAGCCATAGTTTACTCTAAATTTAATCATGATTTTATAGATGTTAATTATAATCAAAACAATGTTGGTATTTTTGGTAAAATAAAATCGATAGATACTATACTAGTTGATGGTGATAGAATAGAAATCTACAGACCATTGATTAATGATCCAAAAAAATCTAGAAGAATTAAAAGCATCATGCAGCGAAAAAAAATATTAACCATTTATAGATAGGTAAAAATGCCAGCAAAAGAATATCATAGAATCTTTAGATCGGGCTGGTTGAGAGCTGCAGTGTTAGGTGCAAATGATGGCATAATATCCACTGCTAGTTTGATTACTGGTATTGCTGCTGCTAATTGTGATTATTATTCAATCATAAGTGCTGGTTTATCTGGATTAATAGCTGGATCTCTTTCTATGGCTGTTGGAGAATATGTTTCAGTAAAATCACAGTCAGATGTTGAGTCTGCAGATTTACTAATGGAACAGCATTCCTTGAAAAAAAATTATGATGATGAGTTGGAAGAATTAGCACAGATTTATATAAATAGAGGTCTTTCCTCGAGATTGGCAAAAGAAGTAGCTATGGAGTTGACGAATCATAATGCTCTTGATGCTCATGCCAGGGATGAGTTAGGTATTTCATTGCATAATAGGGCAAGACCTTTGCAAGCTGCTTTTGCATCAGCAATATCTTTTGCTATTGGGGCGATGGTTCCACTATCTGTATCTTTGTTAGCCCCTATATCATTATTTATTCCCGTCATTATAATAAGCTCAGTTGTTAGTCTTGGGGTTTTAGGGGCTATTTCAGCAAAAACTGGTGGTGCATATATATGGCCTGCAGTCAAGAGAGTAACTATACTTGGAGCTATATCTATGTTATTTGTTTCTAGTACTGGCTCTCTATTTTCTATTCTCGGAAATTAATGAGTTTTAAAATTATTAAATAGTATCTATAATGTTTTTAAAAAAAAATTTCTATAGAATTTATATATTTTTTTTAATAGTAGTTGTTTTTTTATTCTGCTCAATAATGAATTTTTTTATATGGAGTATTAAGCCATTAGAAATAAAACAAAATGACAGAAATGAATTTATTGTTAAATTCGGGGATAATACTAGGGATATCGTAAAGGCCATTAGAAATACTGGTATAGACATATCTGAAGATAAATTTACTTTTGTTGCTTATTTGTGTAAATTTGATAAAAATTTTAAGGCTGGTATTTATAAAATTACAGCTCATGATAGTCCGCTTAGTTTAATGAGAAAATTAGTTAATGGTGATTTTCTACGAAATGATCAGTTTAGAGTAGTTTTCATTGAAGGCTGGAAATTCACTAAGTTTCGCGAAGAGCTAAAGAAGAATTCATTTCTTAAAAAGACAATAAGTAATATCAATGACAATGATCTAATGAAGATGATTGATTCTGATTTTTTATATCCAGAAGGTTTATTTTATCCTGATACTTATTATATAGTTCCTGGATTATCTGATTTTGATATACTAAAAGCTTCCTATAAGAAAAATCAAATGATTCTTTCAGGTTTATGGAAAAATAGATGTAAAGATCTGCCATTAAACACTCCTTATGAGGCATTGATTCTTGCATCTATAGTTGAAAAGGAAGCTAGTGTTATTGAAGATCGTAGGCGTATAAGTGGCGTTTTTATTAATAGACTAAAATTAGGTATGCGTTTGCAATCAGATCCTACTGTTATATATGGAATGGGAGATCTATTTGATGCTAAAAAAGGAAATATTGATTTAAAAAATGATACTCCTTGGAATACGTATACTAGGTATGGTTTGCCTTTGACTCCAATTTCATCAGTTAGTATATCTTCTATAATGGCTGCTCTTCATCCAGAAGATCATAATTATATTTATTTTCTTTCTATCGGTAATGGAGCCACTGAATTTTCTGAAGATTTATTATCTCATAACGCTAAAGTGTATAACTTTCTTATAAATAAGGGGGATGATTTTGTTAGGTAAATTTATAACATTAGAGGGAATTGATGGCGCTGGAAAAAGTACTAATTCTTTATGGTTAGCTGATATTCTACGCTCTCGAGGCTTAAATGTCATCAATACTAGAGAGCCTGGAGGAACAGAATTAGGTGACAAAATACGTCATATTATTCTAGAGAATGATATGTCACCTGAAGCAGAAACTATGTTAATTTTTGCCGCAAGGTTTGAACATTTTAAGAATATAATACAACCATCAATAAGAAATAATATATGGGTAATATGTGATAGATTTATAGATGCCACATATGCTTATCAAGGTTCAGGTAAGGGCGTTAGTTTAGAATTTATTAAATCTTTAGAGGGTTTGCTATCTACTAACATGGCTAGTAGCATTGTTCCTGATTTGACATTATTATTTGACATACCTTTTGATCTAATGCTTCAACGGATTTCCCATATAAAAAAATTAGACCGTTTTGAGAGAAATAATGATATATTTTTTAATAGAGTCAGAAAATCTTATTTAGAGATAGCTCGAAAAAATCCTTGTAGAGTAAAAGTAATAGATTCCTCTAAATGCCTTGAAAATACTAAGTCTATTATATCCGAAATAATTAATAATTTTTTAGTATCTTTATAATAAAAATGACATTTTTTTTACCATGGCAATTAGAATTAGCTGATATATATTTAAGAAAACAAGATAGAATATATTCAAATATAATATATGGTTCAGATGGAATAGGGAAATTCGAATTTGTTTTTTCTTATGCTGCTTCTTTGCTTTGTGAAACAAAACATAATACTATTGCATGCGGCAACTGTGTTTCTTGTAATTTAATCACAAAAAATAATCACCCTGATTTAAAATTTATACATCCAGAATATATGAGCAAGTCTGAAATATTCGCAGGAGATATCAATTTTAGACATATGGCTGCATCAGAAAATAATAATCTTTCTAGAGAAATTCGTATTCAACAAATACGTGATTTATTACCTTGGTTAAATATAACATCGCATAGAGGTATAAAAAAAATCATAGTTATTTATTCTGCTGAATCTTTAAATGATGTTTCTTCTAATGCTTTGTTAAAAATATTAGAAGAGCCTCCATTAGGTGTTGTGTTTTTAATGGTAACAAATAAGCTACATAGACTATCTCCTACTATTATATCTCGTTGTCAATTAATATATTTACCAATTCCTACAAAAAACAGTTCTTTAAATTGGTTATCAATGGCTACAGAATCAGATATATCAAATTTAGGAAAATGGCTAATGTTTACAGGAGGAGCTCCCTTAAAATCATTTTTTCTTAGCAGAGATTTGAATGATCCATGTTATTCTTGGATAATGAATTTTATTAATCATCTATCACTAAAAGGAGATTTTAAATTATATTCTTTTTTAGATGAAAATTTTGATAAATTATCATTATTTGAATGGATTAGTTTTTTTCAGAAGTTTTATTTTGATTTAATGTTACTTAAATTTGGTCAAGATGTTAGATATTTTATAGGAATAAAAAATACAGTGTTTGAAATATCTAAAAAATTAAATATAGATAATATATTAGATATGCTGCTTTGGTTAAATAAAAAAAATTCATTAATTGTTAATAATAATATTAATGCTAAACTATTGGTGAATGTTTTATTACAAAAAATAACCACACAAATTAATAAATTATAAATATGTTTATAGACTCTCATTGTCATCTTAATTTCCCAGAACTATCTGATAAGATTAATCTTATTCAAGATTCTATGCTTATAAATAGAGTAACACATGCTCTGGTTGTTAGTGTTGGAAAAAAAAGTATTGATTCTTTAATCAATTTGGTATCAAAGCATGATAACTTACTAGCTTCCGTAGGAACCCATCCAGAATATGGAATTGATGAAGAATTCTCTGTAGATGATATTTGTAGTATTGCATCTATAAATAAAAAAATAATAGCAATTGGAGAAACTGGTCTTGATTATTATAGAGGCAGTAATTATTTTGAAGTGCAAAAAGAGAGATTTCGTCAACATATTCGTGCCGCTAGAATCTTAGGATTGCCATTGATAGTGCATACTCGTTCATCAGCTGTTGATACTATAAGAATATTAAAGGAAGAAAAAGCATATGAAATAGGCGGAGTTATGCACTGCTTTACAGAAAGTTGGGATATTGCAAAAGAGGCTATGAATTTAAATTTTTTTATTTCTATATCTGGAATTGTTACATTTAAAAATGCTACTACAGTTTGTGAATTAGCTTTAAAAACACCGTTAGATAAATTACTGATAGAAACTGATTCGCCTTATCTTACTCCAGAGCCATATAGAGGCAAGTTAAATGACCCATCAAATGTTTTTTATGTTGCTAAAAAAATTTCTGAATTACGCAATATAGATATTATGGAAGTAGGGAAAAGCTCCACTAAGAATTTTTTTGATCTTTTTAAAGTATCAATTTAGTTTTTTATTCTTATTATTTAACTATATGTAACCAATCATATGTATCAAATTTTTCTTTACAAAGTTTATTGGCATTAAAAATAGTATCTTCTGATATATCCACAGTATCGATTATTTTATATTTTCTCGAAAAAATATTGATCATATGTTTAATAAAATTAGTTCTCGACATACCAGATTGGCTTATTCCATTTTCTGCTACTCTTTTTTTTGCGCTAGTTATTCCTTTGTCTGATATTTTTTCTTTTCCAATTCTTAATATTTCAACCATTTTGCTAGTATCCATTTTATAAGACATGGTTACATGATGTAATATAGCATCAGAAAATCTAGCCTGAGCTGCTCCACCAATTTTTTGGCCAGAAGGTAGTAATATATCATTTATAGGCTTATAAAATGCTTCTATTCCAATGCTATTTAGAGTTTCTATAATCCAATTATCCAGTAATTGGTATGATTCTTGAAAATTTAAGTTAGAAACTAAATAATTAGGAATGCTTATAGAGTATGTAATAGAATTTTCTGGTTCCACAAACATAGCACCGCCACCACTTACTCTTCTAACTATTTTTACATTATGTATTTTTGCTGCTTCCTCATTGATCTCATTTCGAAAGGATTGAAATCTTCCTAATACTACAGCGCTAGAATCCCACTCCCATATCCTAAGAGTAGGCAAGCGTATGCCTTTATTAACTTCCTCTGTAATTATTGAATCAAGTGCCATATGTAGATTCGGACTTTGAGGACTAGTATGAATTAACTGCCATTCACAATCTTCTAGCTTTTTTACTATATTCATACAATAGCTCTTTTAATTGCTGTCGCGATATCTATAGAAGAAAACCCGAACATTTTAACATTTTTGTCTAGCGATGCGTCTATTATGTTTTTTATCTCTAATTCGTTTAAATATATGGAAAGTCCATTTAATTTATTATTTAACACATCTAAAAATTCTGGAGGCTCTAAGAAAAAATCACCACTAATCTGAACATTTTTAAATTTTTTATCTTTAGTTATTTCAAAATCAATTTTTATTAATTTTCCATTAGGAACTTTATATCCAACATGAATCACATTAATACCTATATAGTTAAAGAAAAACTTAAACTTTACATAATATATATTATACGCATAGAAAAATTATTCCCATTCTACAGTCGCAGGTGGTTTGTTGGAAATATCATAAACAACTCTGTTAATACCATGCGCCTCATTAATTATTCTTGATGATATTTTTGATAGCAAATCAAATGGCAATTGAAACCAATCGGCAGTCATGAAATCATTAGTTTTTATAGCTCTTAAAGCAATAACATATTCATATGTGCGATTATCTCCCATTACTCCAACTGATTTAATTGGTAAAAATACAGCAAAAGCCTGTGATATAGAATCATACCATGGTTTATTTGTTTCTTTATTTATATTGTTTTTTAGTTCTTCAATAAAAATATTATCAGCTTTTTTAAGAAGATCTAAAAATTCTAGTTTTACTTCTCCTATAATTCTTACTCCCAACCCAGGGCCAGGAAAAGGATGACGAAAAAGCATTTCATCATCTAATCCTAGCTCTTTTCCTAATTTTCTTACTTCATCTTTAAATAAATGTTTAAGAGGCTCTAAAAGTTTTAAACTCATTTTTTCTGGAAGTCCACCAACATTATGATGAGATTTTATAACCTTTTTACCGTGAGAAGATTCTATTATGTCTGGATATATAGTTCCTTGAGCTAGCCAACAGACATCTTTAATTTTATTGGCTTCTTTTTGAAAAACATTGACAAATTCATTTCCAATAATTTTTCTTTTTAGTTCTGGATCAATTATACCATTCAGCTTCTTAATAAATGTTTCTGAGCTATCTACGTAAATAATATTTATTTTTAAATTTTCAGAAAACAATTTTTTTACTTGTTTTGATTCCTCAAAACGCATTAGACCATTATCTACAAAAATACATGTCAACTGATCTTTTATAGCCCTATGTATTAATATAGCTGCTACGGAAGAATCCACACCTCCGGATAACCCTAGTATTACTTTATCTTTCCCAACTAAAGATTTTATTTCTTCTATGCTTTTATCAATATAATTAGGCATACTCCATCTTAAATTACATTTGCATATATTAATCACAAATCTTTTTAATATTTCGTATCCCTGAATAGTATGTGTGACTTCTGGATGGAATTGTAATGCATAAAGATTTCTATCTATATCTTCCATTCCTGCTATAGAGGATGTTGTTCTTGAATATGCTATCTTTTTAAATCCTTTAGGTAGAACTGTTACAGTATCAGCATGACTCATCCATACTTTTAATATTTTTTCATTATTTTCTGTATAAAAATCACTAATATTTCCTAATAATTGACTATTTCCACAATTTATTACTTCTGTATAGCCAAATTCCCTATTTTTTGAACTGTTAACCATGCCTCCTAATTCCATAGCCATAGCTTGCATGCCATAACATATTCCTAGTACAGGAATACCAATCTGAAATATGGATAAAGGCAATTTTAATTTTAAATCTTCTTCATAAGCAGAAGCAAAACTACCTGATAATATTATTCCTTTTAATCCTTTGGTTATATGTTTTTGTATTATTTCTTCACTTATATCATTAGATTCCACCTCAGTGTAAACACCTATTTCTCTTATGCGACGGGCAATAAGTTGTGTAACCTGTGATCCATAATCAATTACTAAAATGTGTTGATTCATATATAAAATTTATCTATCTATAATGTTTTATTAATCTGATCTATAATTAGGCGCTTCTTTAGTAATATTTATATCATGCACATGAGACTCGTATATTCCAGATGATGTAATTTCAACAAATTCTGTGTTCTCTTGCATGTCATTTATAGAAGAACAACCACAATAGCCCATAGAAGCACGTAGACCACCTATAAGTTGATATATTATTGATATAACACTTCCCTTATAAGCAACCCTTCCCTCAACTCCTTCGGGTACTAATTTATCAGTACTTTTATTGCTCTGGAAGTATCTATCTGCAGATCCATCTGCCATAGCACCAATACTACCCATGCCTCTATAAGATTTATAAGTTCTTCCTTTAAATATTGTAATTTCTCCAGGTGCCTCTTCTGTTCCTGCAAAAATACTTCCCATCATACATGAAGAAGCACCGGCAGCTATAGATTTGGCTATATCTCCAGAATATCTAATTCCGCCATCAGCTATTATTGGAATGTTAGATCCCTTTATTGCTTTAGATACATCTGATATTGCTGTTATTTGAGGTATTCCAACTCCAGATATAATTCTAGTAGTACAGATAGATCCTGGACCTATTCCGACTTTTATGCCATCAGCTCCGTGTTCTATTAGGCTTTTTGCAGCAGCTCCAGTAGCAACATTACCACCTATTACTTCTAAATTAGGAAAATTATTTTTTATCCATTTAATCCTATCTAGAACTCCTCTAGAATGTCCATGTGCTGTATCCACAACTATAACGTCAACACCTGATACTACAAGTGCTTCGACTCTTTCTTCAGTTCCTGGATTAATGCCTACAGCTGCTCCAACTATTAATTGCCCCCTAGAATCTTTGCTTGCAATTGGGTGCTCAGTATTCTTAACTATATCCTTAACAGTAGCTAAACCTCTTAGTTTAAAATCATCATTTACTATAAGTACTCTTTCAAGTCGATGTTTATGCATCAAAGATTTAGCTTCTTCTAATGTGGCCCCTTCTTTCATTATCACCAAACGTTCTTTTGGAGTCATGATATTTCTTAAGGGTTGACTAAGATTATCCTCAAATCTTAGATCACGGTTAGTAATAATTCCTATAACTGTATCATTCTCTACCACAGGTAATCCTGAAATTCCAAATTTCTTTTGCAGAGATATAGCATCTCCAACTTTCATTTCCGGAGTTACTGTTATTGGATCTATAACTATGCCAAATTCATGTCTTTTGACACAAGAAACTTCTTTAGCTTGTTCTTCTATTGTTAGATTTTTATGGACTATCCCTATACCTCCTTCTTGGGCAAGAGCTATTGCTAGACTTGATTCTGTTACAGTATCCATTGCAGCTGATACTAATGGTATGTTAAGACTAATATTTTTTGTTAATTTAGTTAATAAAGAAGCATCTTTAGGTAAAACTTCAGAGTATGATGGTACCAATAAGACATCATCGAATGTAAGGGCTTTTTTAGATATGCGCATCGTAAGTACTTTAAGGTTATATTCCTAAAATTGTACTTTATATATTACCAATAAAAAAGCGCGACCTATTAAAGTCACGCTTTTTTATTGGTAATATTCAAATTATTATTTTTTCAGCAACATTTAGCATTCCCATTAGATCCATACCTAGAGTTCTGACATGTTTTAAAGAATTCTTCATACGGCATTGGTTCTTTATCAGGATGCTTATTTTTCATATGGTTAATATAATTTTCATAACTATGAATCCCAACCATTAATCTAAGAGTATCACCGAGATACTTGCTTGCTGTTATAGCTCTTTTACCAAAATTAAATAACATCTAATTTTCCTATAACTTAGATTCTATGCAGGTTGGATTAATATTTTTCCTTGCTTCAAATATAGATTTAACCCCATAGAACATTATGCTTATAACTACTAACATAAACAATGAACATAAAATAGCATTTACATAGTCATTAGTTATTATTGTTTGCATTTCAGCGATTGATCCCGCAGGAAATAATATATTTCCTTGAATAATTGCTTCTTTAAATAGCCTTGCATGAGATATAAAACCGATATTAGGGTTAACATCAAATAATTTTTGCCATCCAGCAAATAATGTGCATATTAAAAGCCATACAGTTGGTATTATAGTTACCCAAGCATATTTATCTCGTTTCATCTTAAATAAAACAACTGTACTCATTATTAGAGCTATAGCTGCCAACATTTGATTTGCCATTCCAAATAATGGCCATAAAGTATTTATACCTCCAAGAGGATCTTCTACACCTTGATATAGAAAATAACCCCATGATGCTACACAAAGGCTAGTTGCTAGTATACTCGCAAAAATCGAATCGGTACGTTTTAACGATGGAGCAAATGTTCCTAGTAGATCTTGCAACATAAATCTTCCGGATCTAGTGCCAGCATCAACTGCTGTTAATATAAACAATGCTTCGAATAATATAGCAAAATGATACCAAAAACCCATCATTGAAGGTCCACCAATTAATTGATGGAATATATGAGCCATGCAAACAGCTAAAGTAGGAGCTCCTCCTACTCTTGATATGATAGTTGGTTCGCCAACATTTTGTGCGATTTGTATCAGCTCATCTGGCTTTATTATGAAACCCCAATTTGATATAACTTGGGCAACCTCTTCTGGAGTTGTTCCTATGAAAGCTGCTGGGCTATTCATTGCATAATATACACCTGGGTCTATTATGCATGCTGCTATCAAGGCCATAATAGCAACAAAAGACTCCATAATCATGCTTCCATAACCAATATACCTTGTTTGAATCTCATTTTCTATTAACTTGGGAGTGGTACCAGAGGCTATCAAAGCATGAAATCCAGAAACAGCGCCACATGCAATTGTAATAAATAAGAATGGAAATAATTTGCCTGACCAAACAGGACCATTACCATCAGCAAATTGCGACACAAATGCAGGCATCTTAATCTCTGGTGCTACTATGATTATACCCGCAGCCAAACCTAATATAGTTCCTATTTTTAGAAAAGTCGACAAATAATCACGGGGAGCAAGCAATAACCATATTGGTAATACAGACGCTATAAAACCATAACCGATCAATATCCATGTAAGTGTTTTTCCATCCCAATCAAATATATATGACAATGTTTGATTAGTCATAGCTTCTTGCCCAAATACTATTGCAGCCATGAGCAATGCGAATCCAATAATTGATATTTCTCCAATTCTACCTGGTCTTATATATCGTAAATAAATACCCATAAAGAAAGCGATTGGAACGGTTGAAGATACAGTAAAGGCTCCCCAAGGAGAGTGAGTTAAAGCTTTAACAACTATTAATGCTAATACTGCTAGTATTATAATCATTATAATGAACGTGCCAAATAAAGCTATTAACCCTGGTATTGGACCTAGTTCTGATTTTATTATTTCACCTAATGATTTGCCATCACGTCTTGTTGATATAAACAAGACTATGAAATCTTGTACAGCTCCAACAAAAACAACACCAGCAAGAATCCATAACATCCCTGGCAAATAACCAATTTGAGCTGCTAATACTGGCCCTACTAATGGACCAGCGCCTGCTATTGCTGCAAAATGATGACCAAATAATACATGTTTATTAGTTGGGACATAATCTATTCCATCATTAAATCTCCAAGCTGGACTTAATCTCTCATGGTTTAATTGGAATACTTTTTCTGCAATAAATTTACTATAATATCTATAAGCTATTAAATATACGCATATGGAAGCTGTCAAAATCCACAAAGCATTTATAGTTTCACCTCGATTTAAAGCAATAACTCCCAGGGAAGATGCGCCTAGAATTGAAATTGCTATCCAAATTAGGTGCTTACCAAAGCTCCTACTACTACTTTGCATAATAATTAACTCCTCTCGTATGAAATAATTTCAACGAAGCTTAGACTCTGAGAATAGTATTTTCTCAGTAAGTGTTGTTTATAAGGAACAGCCGAAACAATCTCACAAAATTTGATGAAGATAAA
This sequence comes from Candidatus Kinetoplastibacterium blastocrithidii (ex Strigomonas culicis), assembly GCF_000319245.1. NCBI lineage: Bacteria > Pseudomonadati > Pseudomonadota > Betaproteobacteria > Candidatus Kinetoplastidibacterium > Candidatus Kinetoplastidibacterium blastocrithidiae. The sequence continues at coordinate 514,464 of NC_019814.1, forward strand.
TTTTGTGAGATTGTAATAATTCAGTCTATTTTAAAATCTATGGATATTTATTCGGATATCGTGAAACTCTCCCCAATTAAACTTATAGTTAGTATCGAAGAATTATATGGCACTGTGTTGATGAATGCACGGAATTTTTAAAATTATTGTAACAAAACTGGATTGTTTTTATATAAGCATTACTATCTATTCTATTATAGAGATTATTGATTTCTTATGCCATCTATCCAAATGTTTTTTCATAAATTCTGGATATTTATTGTATATAATAGAAGCGACTCTATGAGCTAATTCTATAATTTTAATATCATTATCCAAATCACAAAATTTTAGTAGATTAATACCAGACTGTTTAGTTCCAAGAAATTCACCAGGTCCTCGTATCTTTAGATCGCGGCTTGCTATTTCAAATCCATCTGAGGTTTCAAACATGGTTTTTAGTCGATATTTTGCAATATTTGATAAAAGATTTTTATATAACAAAACACATATAGATTCTGTATTGCCTCTACCAATTCTGCCTCGTAACTGATGAAGCTGAGCCAATCCAAATCTTTCTGCATGGTCTATAATCATCATAGATGCATTTGGAATATCAACGCCAACTTCTATAACAGTAGTAGCTACTAGAATATTCAGTTGACCATCTCTAAAAGATTGCATTGTAGTTATTTTTTCATGACTGGCTACATGGCTATGTATAAGACCAATATTTAGATCAGGAAATCTTTCTTTTATATCATGAAACGTATTAACAGCATTTTGCAAATCATTTTTTTCTGTATCTTGCACTAACGGACAAACCCAGTATGCTTGATTTCCATTTCTAGCTGCGGTTGCAACATGCATTAATACTCTTTCGCGACGATCATCTGATATTAATTTTGTAATTATAGGTTTTCTATTTCTAGGAAATTCATCTATAACAGAAATTTTCATATCAGATAGAAATGTCATAGCTAATGTTCTAGGTATAGGTGTTGCGCTCATTGATAATAAGTGGGGATGTATGATTTTATTTTCTGGATCAATTCCTTTTTTATATAAAGAAGATCTTTGCTCCACCCCAAAACGGTGCTCTTCATCTATTATAGATAATCCCAATTCTTTGAATTTTATATATTCTTGTATTAAGGATTGCGTCCCAATAATTAAACTAATATTTCCATTTAATACACTATTTTTAATGTTATTTCTTTCTTTAAGAGTTTTGCTGCTAGTAATTAATTCTGTATTTATTCCTAAATTAGAGAACCATGTCTTTATTTTAGAGAAATGCTGTTCTGCCAATATTTCTGTGGGTGTCATTATAGCAACTTGTGTATTGTTCATTATAGCTTGTAAAGCAGCAATTACAGCGACTATTGTTTTGCCACTACCAACATCTCCTTGCAAAAGACGATACATTGGATAGTTATGAGCCAAATCAAATGATATTTCTTTTATAACTCTTTTTTGTGCTTTTGTCAGATTAATGCCAGCTAGATTAAGAATAATTTTTACAGAATCCCAGAATTCTTTGCTGGTAGGCAATGGCTTAGACTTGTTTTTTTTTCTGTTGTGACGCTCAATCTCTAAAGATAGTTGGTTTGCCAATAGCTCATCAAATTTTATTCTAAACCAAGCAGGATGTGTTTTCTTTATTAGAGAATTAATTGGCACATCAATATCAGGGCTATGTATAATTTTTATAGCATTAGAAAATGTCATTAACTTAAATGATTTAATTATATCTTCTGGTAAAGAATCACATATATTTTTATTGTTAATAATATCTATTACTTTTTTCCTAATTTTTAATTGACTTATACCTTTAATAGAATGATATATTGGTGTTAAAAATTTAGGTAAATTCGCTCGATAGTCATATATTTTTGGATGCACAATTTCAGTATTTAAAAAATTTCTTCTTATTTCTCCGCCAACCCTTAGTTTCTTTCCTACTATAAAATTCTTAACATAAGATTTATGAAAATTAATCCATCTTAATTGTAAATAACCGCTACCATCTGTTAAAGTAACAACTAGATTCTTGTTTTTATTATGATGTTTTATGCATACATCTTTAATAATTCCTTCAACGATAGAATAATTACTATTTTGTAATGCTTTTATTTTTGTTACAGTTGTTTCATTCTCGTAACGAAATGGCATATGAAGAATTAAACTGTCTTGTTCATTTAATTCCATTTTCATCAAATTTTAGTTATTTTATCAGAGTTTTTAATAGCCATAGGATGCTAAACTTATAAGAAATATAAACATATTTGAGCTATAAAAACACTGATAATAATTTAAATAGTATTTTATAGTGACAATACGACTTCGATTTCGAATTGTGCTCCCTTTGGTAAACCGGATACTTCTATAGTAGTTCTTGCCGGGAAAGGTTTAGGAAATAAATCTGCCATTATATTGTTAACTATTTCAAATTTACTTAAATCTGTTAAATATAGAGTAGTTTTTATAACATTTTCTACAGATGCTCCCGCAGCTTCTATAACACTCATCATGTTTTTAAATGCCTGTTTAACTTGAATATCAAAGCTTTTATCTTCTAATTTTCCTGTAATAGGATTTAATCCTATTTGGCCAGATAAAAATACCATTTTGCTAGAATGACAAGACACTGCTTGAGAATATGGCCCAACAGGATCTGGTGCTTTATCAGTGTGAATTATTTGTTTATTCATAATATACCTTAAAAATTAATTATTAACAAAAGCCCTTTCTATTACATAATCACCAATACCATTTGTATTTGAAGATGCTTTGAATCCTAGATCATCTAGTATTTTACTTATATCATTCAAAGCTTGAGGACTACCGCAAATCATAGCACGATCAGTTTTATAATTTATCTTTGGTATTTTTATTACATTAAAAAAATTATCAGATTTTATTAAGTTTGTTATTCTATAGTTATTATAAAAATCCTGTTGAGTAACAGTTGGGTAGTATATTAACTTCTCTTTTACATCTTTACCAATTAGATCATTATTAGGTAATTGTTCTTCTATCATGCTCTTGTATGCTAATTCATTTATGGATCTTACTGAGTGCACAAGAACTATTTTTTCAAATGAATCATAAGTTCTATAATCTTTTATTATACTTAAGAATGGAGCTAATCCTGTACCTGTTGCAAATAGAAACAATCTATTACCTGGTTTTAAATTATCAATAACCAGTGTACCTACTGACTTATTATTAACTATTATTTCATCCCCTACTTTTAATTGTTTCAATTTAGATGTTAACAAGCCATTAGGAACTTTTATGCTTAAGAATTCTAAATAATCCTCATAATTTGCACTAGCTATGCTGTAAGCTCTCATTAATGGCTTATTGTTATAGATTAGTCCAATCATAACAAAATGCCCATTAATAAATCTAAATGACTTATTTCTAGTTGTTTGGAATGAAAAAAGCTTTTCATTCCAATGGTGCACACTTATAACTTTTTCAATGTTTATATTATTCATTACAATTTTATGTTTTTTATTTAATATAAGATTTACAGTTATTCTTTGATTGTAAATTACAATTTAAAATAACAATATTTTCATCATTATAGTTATTTTATAAAAATCATTTGTAGGTCATTAAGAAACTTCCATCCAAGAGGAGTTGCTATAAATTTTTCACTATTTTTTGATAACAACTTATTTTTATAGGCTATATTTATTCTTTCTTTCATTACATCAATAGATAAACCAGTACGAAATTTAAATAATCTTCTATTAACGCCATCCTTTAATCTTAAAACATTCAACATAAATTCAAATGGCAATTGATCTTTTAAAATACAAATATTTTCAATTATATGGCTATTATCCATTTTTATAGATTTATTCATCCATATGATAGGATTGTAGATTCTTTTCTGTCTTATTATTTTGTCATGGAAAGATATTTTACTATGAGCACCTGGACCTATACCTAAGTAATCTCCAAATGTCCAATAATTTAAGTTATGTATTGATTGAAATTTATCTTTTGAATATGCTGATACCTCATATCTTTTCATGCCCATTTCACTTAATTCTATTTCTATTAAATCATCCATACCAGAGGATGTTTCTTCATCTGGCATATCATCCGGCAAATTTTTTGAAAAAAAAGTATTAGGCTCTATTGTAAGGTGATATATAGAAAGGTGGTTAGGATTAAATGATTTAGCTGTTTTTAGATCATATATAAAGTTCTTTATAGTCTGTCCAGGCAATGAAAACATTATGTCAAGATTTATATTTTCTACTAAATCTTGCGCTTTAGTAATTGAGTTTAAGGCATCTTGCTTATCATGTATTCTTCCTATTTTTTTTAAATTTTCATTATTAAAACTTTGTATTCCTATAGAGAAACGGTTTATGCCACTATCTTTGAATCCTTTCATTTTTAATGAGTCTACTGTTCCCGGATTTATCTCAATAGTTATTTCAGCATTTGGCAATATTCTTAGATATGTTCTTATCATCTCAAGTATTTTATCTATACTCTCTACTGATAAAATACTTGGTGTCCCTCCTCCAATAAAAACAGAAATAATTGATCTATTCCATATTAGTGAAAGCGATTGCTCTAAATCACAGCGCAAAGATTTTAAAAACAATTCTTCATCAATATTATTTGGATCTATGCTATGAGAATTGAAATCACAGTATGGGCATTTGCTAACACACCACGGGATATGTATATAAATGGATAAAGGAGGAAGATTTTTTATAAAAATTTTATCGTCGGAATACATTGTATTTCTTTTTTCTTCCACTTTTATAGGAATAATAATCATAACTATTATTTATTCATAATATTATCTATTAATTTATTTATTGCAATTGATCTATGACTTATCAAATTTTTTTCGTCCATGCTCATAGATGCTACTGTTTTCCCAAATTCTGGCATGTAAAAATGAGGGTCATAACCAAATCCATTGGTTCCTGATGGTTCATTCACTATCTCTCCATATAATTTTCCTTCAGAAATTATTGGAGTAGGATCATTTGGATTTCTTAAGAAAACAATGATGCTTATATAGTAAGCTTTTCTATTATCTATATTAGTTAGGTTTTTTATTAAAAGATTATTATTAGAGATATCTCTATTTTGTTTTTCTAATGAAGAATATCTTGCAGAAAATATTCCAGGGTAGTTATCTAAAGCATCAACACATAAACCAGAATCTTCAGCTATTGTCGGTAAATTAGTCAATCTAGTAACATGCCTAGCTTTTTCTATAGCATTTTCCACGAAAGTAATATGTTTTTCATTAACAGTATCAATACCAAATTTGCTTTGAGGTATTATATGAATATTTTTTTTTGAAAAGATATCCATAAATTCTCTGATTTTTTTAGGATTGCTAGAAGCTAAAACTAATTTATTAATTTTCCTGATTTCCATATAACTTCTTTTATTTGTTACTATAATAAAATTATTATTAACTTTGTTGTTTATTATTGATGATGCTGTACATAACAGTTAAAACTATTCAATAGTATCATATGTCATATCTTCAGTAATAGCTTCATAGCACTAGATTATTGTCCTTTATTAATAATAGTTTGTTACGTATAATCACCAGTGCTGTATACTATACTTGTTTTTATGCATTTTTATTCATAAATATTAATATTATTTGATGATCATTATTAATAATTTGTTAAGTAATTTTAACTTATTATTATTTATAACAGTATTCAAGATGTAATTATTTATTAATGGTAATATAGCTATGACAGAATATCCTTGTAAAGACGCGAACATACGTCATTTTCTACAATTAAAAGATCTTAGTAAAGAAGAAATTCTTTATATATTGAAGCGCGCTAGTTTAATAAAATCGAAATTTAAAAAATATGAAACACACATGCCATTACATGATCGAACACTAGCTATGATTTTTGAAAAGGCTAGTACTAGAACTAGGGTTTCTTTCGAGGCTGGGATGTACCAAATGGGAGGATCAGTAATTAATCTCACAAATAATGATTCACAGCTTGGCAGATCAGAGCCGATCGAAGATACGGCTAAAGTTGTATCTAGAATGGTTGATATCGTAATGATTAGAACTTTCGATCAGACTAGAATTGAGAAATTTGCTGCTCATTCGCGTGTTCCAGTTATTAATGGTTTGACTAATGAATTTCATCCATGTCAAATTTTAGCAGATATATTTACTTTTTTAGAGCATAGAGATTCTATAGTTGGAAAAAAAATAGCATGGATTGGTGATGCAAATAATATGTCATATACATGGGTGCAAGCAGCTGAAATTCTTGGTTTTACTCTACATTTTTCTTCTCCAAATGATTATAAAATGGATAGTTCTATAGTAGGTAATGTATCAAGTTCTTACTTAAAGCAGTTTGATGATCCCAGAGAAGCATGTAAAGATGTAGATCTTGTCACAACAGATGTTTGGACAAGCATGGGATATGAATCTGAGAATACAAAAAGGCTAGAAGCATTTGCTGATTGGGCAGTAGATGATAATATGATGTCTATGGCTAATAGTGACGCTTTATTCATGCATTGTTTGCCTGCACATAGAGGTGAGGAAGTCACCGCAAGTGTTATAGATGGTCCTCAGAGTGTTGTTTGGGATGAGGCAGAAAACAGGATGCATTTACAGAAAGCATTAATGGAATTTCTTATATTAGGAAAACTTTAGAACATAAAAATGCCTATATCTAATAAAAAGAAGCTATAGGCATTTTCTATTTTATTTGGTGGGTGCTACAGGATTCGAACCTGTGACCTACGCCTTGTAAGGGCGCCGCTCTACCAACTGAGCTAAGCACCCGAATTAAATCAGGATTAACGACTCAACATAATTCTACATTGTACACTCTATAAATATAATAGCAAGTATATTCTCTGATATTTATTGTTTTAATTTACAGCTTCTTTTAAAGCTTTACCAGGTTTAAATTTAGGAACTCTAGTCTTTTTTATTTTTATTTCTTCACCTGTACGTGGATTACGACCGGTTCTTTCTGCCCTAGTTGATACAGCAAAAGATCCAAAACCTACTAGTGTTACTGTTTCTCCCTTTTTCATTGTACTTTTAACAGCATCAAGGAAAGAATCAATCGCCCTATTAGCTGCTGCTTTTGATATGCCAGCATTAATGGCAATGTGATCAATGAGTTCTGTTTTATTCATATTATTATCCTTTAAAAATTTGGAGACTGGCATATTGAAGTTGGGTCACGATCTCAACTAAATATTATCATGCATATATTTAAATATCACGATTTAGATCTATAACCGTTATTAGGCATTGTTACTAATAATACTGTCAAGCACAAATAAATTTAAAACGTTGTTTTTAATATTTATTTAGCTAAATTGTTACAATGTGCTGCTAAATTTTCTTTGACGTACAGTTTCAAATAAACAAATAGCTGTTGCAACTCCAGCATTTAAACTCATAACATTACCAGACATAGGGATTTTTACTATTTCATCGCAGGTATCTCTTGTCAATCTACGCATCCCTTTACCTTCTGAACCAACAACCCATGCCATTGGTTTTTTTGTATCTATTTCGTATATGCTTTTGCTAGAACTTCCATCAGTTCCTACCAATGTTATTCCATAATCTCTCAATAATCTCATAGTTCTTGCTAGATTCGTCACTGGTATATAAGGAACCGTATCAGACGCGCCACAGGAGACTTTACCTACTACTGGGTTAGTAATATTTGCTGATCTATCACGTGGAGATATTACAGCATCAACTCCTGATGCATTTGCTGTCCGAAAACAAGATCCAAAATTATGAGGATCTGTTATTTCATCTAAGATTAACAATAGAGGATTTCCGCTACTAGAATCAAGTATATCTTCTATGTTTACTGTTTTTATATTAGATTTTCTGCAGAATGCTACTAATCCTTGATGTTTCATATAATTAGATAAGCTATCTAATTTAGCAGACTCAACGTAATATAATTTGCATTTGTTTTCCTCTGCTTTTTTAATAAAATCTAAAATTCTTTTATCTTTTCTTTTGATATCAATATATAATTCTTTTATAGATGTAGGATCTTGACTTAATCTCATTAGTATTGAATGAAATCCAATCATAGTTTGCATAGATGTCATATATTTAAACCCTAAAATTTATATAATGGTTTTGACTTGTTTTGATTAATTATTATTAGAATAGTTGCAATATTCATATATTAGAGTTTTATTATCTATTATTTGTAGAGTTGTTAATGATGAACAAAAATATCTGACCTGATTCAATAATTATTTTATTAATTTCTACTAAAACAGTATCACCTACCTGATAACGTGTGTTAGATATTTCGCACTCAATATATTTTAAGGTCTTATTATATTTAAATTTACTCTTTAATTCTATTATTGGCATAAAACCATCTATCTTTATAGAATCTATAGTAATGAAAATGCCTATATTTGTTACAGCAGAAATTAGTCCAGGAAATGATTTGCCTTCAAATTTTTTAGCAAAAATGCATTTCAGCCAATTATCTGCATACCTAGATGCTTCTAGAGCCCTTCTCTCATAGCAAGATGTTATGTTTGATATTTTTTCTAGATCATCATATGTATATATGGGATTAATTTTACCAATATTAGAATTTTTATCATTGCATATAATATGTTTTATTATGCGATGATTAATAAGATCAGGATATCTTCTTATTGGAGAAGTAAAATGAGCATATATATCAAATGAAAGACCGAAGTGCCCTATATTATCAACACTATAAGTAGCAGTTTGTAATGATTGCAATAACAATGTTTGCAATATGTTAAATTTATTATGAGTTGATATTAAATTAATTAAATTTTGATAATGTTTTGGTTTATTAAAATTATTTGTTATATTTATTCCTATATGGTTTAAGAATATCTTTAGGTTTTTTATACTCTCTTTAGATGGTTTATCATGCACTCTATATAGACACTCTATTTTGTTTTTTTCTATAAAATAAGCAGCGCAAGTATTAGCTAGTAACATACATTCTTCTACCATGCGATGAGCATCATTTCTTTTTTTGGTAACTATATCAGATACCTTACCTTTTTTATTAAAAAGAATTTTAGCTTCTGGTATATCAAAATCAATAGAGCCTCTATTAATACGTTTTTTGATTAAAATATTAAATAATTCGCTCAGAGCACTGATATTTCTATTAACCGGTATGTCTTGTATGATCTCTATCCCATTTTTAATATCTATAATGTTATTGTAAGTTAGTCTTTTTTTTGAATTTATAACTGCTTCATAAAATTTACAATTATCTTTTATTTCTTTATCTGATGTTTTTGATGAAATCAATAATTCACATACCAAAACCAACCTGTCTTCTCCAGGCAATAATGAACATATATTATTAGATAATTTCTCAGGTAGCATCGGTATTACTTCATTTGAGAAGTAAATGCTAGTACCTCTTTCCAATGAAATTTTATCTAAGACTGTATCTTTTTTCACATAATGACTAACATCAGCAATAGCTACCAATAGTCTATAGGATGTTTTTTTTCTATTACCATGTTTAATATATATTTCTTCACAATAAATAGCATCATCGAAGTCTTTAGCATTATCGTCATCTATAGTTATAAATGGTAAATTTCGCAAATCAGTTCTAGTTCTAATATCACTTTCAGTGATATTACTTAACATAGATTCAGATTCATCAATAACTTCTTTTGAAAAAACACTAGGTATATTAAAATTTTCTACAGCTATTTTATTTTCTATATTATTTTCATGTATATTTCCGATAACATCTATTATAACGCCTAATGGATTAAGGTATTTTGATGGTTGTCTAGTAATTTTAACACGAGCGACGTAGTCATTTCTTAACTTATAATCATTATAATTGGTTAAAATTATTTCTCTATTAATATTATTATTTATAGGAATACATAATGAAACACCTTTTTTTGTTATTACTTTTCCTAATAATTTATTTGTAGATCGTTTTACAACTTCAACTATAATATATTCTGACTTTTTTGTTCTGTGATTTATTTTTTTTCTTACATTTACCCAATCTCCGTTAAATACTTTCATCATTTCTTTTTGGGGAATATATAGATTACTTTTTTTGTGACTATTTTGCTTTAGGAACCCATTTCCAGATTTAGTACATATCACTTGACCATATATAAAATTAGTTTTTTTGTTTTCTATTATAAATTCATTATTTATAATAATTTGTCCATCTTTTTCCATAGCAAATAGACGTTTATATATGCCAGATAAGGCTGATTCTTCTTTTATAGGAAAAATATTTTTTATTTCTGTTTTATTAAGGGAGCCATTTTTACGTATAGCATATAAAATATCTTCGCGACTTGGAACATTAGGATCTATTAAAATATGATCAGAATTTAATATTGCTGTATAGGTAGAGTTGTTAGTATTTTTTAATTTTGCCAATGTTAGTATTTCCATATATAATTTAAAATCTATCTCTTATTTTAATAATTTATTTCAATAAGTAAACTGCCCAGATGGCGGAATTGGTAGACGCGCATGGTTCAGGTCTATGTGTCTTTATTGATGTGGAGGTTCAAATCCTCTTCTGGGCACCATGTATTTATCTATGTTAAATTTTCAATGCTTGGTCATGATTTATTTGTATAAATATTATTATTCATGCAGATAAATATGTTAGAATTAAACAGTTAGGAACGTGGCGCATTAGCTCAGTCGGTTAGAGCGACGGAATCATAATCCGCAGGTCCCCTGTTCAAATCAGGGATGCGCCACCAGGTTTTTATTTTATTCTTCTTGCCTCATTTGTATCTAAAGCAAGCTTCTCAGCTAGACCTACGTATGATCTTGGCTCAAGAGATAGTAGGTATTCTTTTGCTTCTGTTGGGATATTTAGCTTAGCTACAAAAGCATATAAATCATCTTTATTAATTTTTTTGCCTCTTGTTAATTCTTTAAGTTGCTCATATGGTTTTTCTATGCCATATCTCCTCATTACTGTCTGTATAGGTTCTGCCAATACTTCCCAAGAATTATTTAAATCATGCTCAATAGATTCTTTATTGATTGATAATTTATTTAATCCTCTTAAACATGATTCCCAAGAGATTATACAATAACCTATAGCTACTCCAATATTACGCATAACTGTAGAATCTGTTAAATCTCTTTGCCATCTAGATACTGGCAACTTGTCAGACATATGCCTTAATAGAGAATTAGCCAATCCTATATTACCCTCAGAATTCTCAAAATCTATTGGGTTTATTTTATGAGGCATTGTTGAAGAGCCAATTTCTCCTTCTTTAGGTAATTGTTTAAAATATCCTAAAGAAATATATCCCCAAATGTCTCTATCAAGATCTAGTATAATTGTATTTACACGAGATATTGAGTCAAATAACTCTGCTATCCAGTCGTGTGGCTCTATTTGAGTAGTATGAGTATTTTGAGTAAGACCTAATTTTTTTATTATGGTTTTAGTTAATAACTTCCAATCCACATTCGGATATGTGGCTACATGAGCATTATAATTGCCTGTTGCTCCATTAAGTTTTGCTAGTATAACTACATCTTTTATTTTTTCAGTAGCATTATGTAACCTAACCACTACATTAGCTAATTCCTTACCAACAGTAGTAGGGCTAGCAGGTTGCCCATGGGTTCTAGACAGCATTGGTTGTGAACTATATAGCTCCGCTATATTTGCAATTTTATCAGTTAATTTTTTTATAGCTGGTAATATAACATTATCACGTGTTCTAGATAACATCAATGCATAAGACACGTTATTAATATCTTCAGAAGTACAAGAAAAATGAATAAACTCTACTGCATCAATTAATTCTTTATTGCCTGAATTAATTATTTTATCCTTTAGCCAGTATTCTACAGCCTTAACATCATGATTAGTAATTTTTTCTATAGTTTTTATTTTTTCTGCATCTTCTAATGAAAAATTCTTAACCAAAGAATTTAGTTCTGCTTTAGATTGGCTAGAAAAAGATTTTAGACCGGGAAGATTTTCATCAGCCAGATTAATTAGCCAAGCAATCTCTACCTCTACTCTATGAGACATAAAAGCTGCTTCTGAAAGCAAAGGTCTAAGAACATCTATGTATGAAGAATATCTACCATCCAATGGAGAAATTGCATTAAGTTGACTTGAAATATTCATATTGCCTACCATTATTAGGATTTTTAAATTTATTAAATTATTATTATTTATAGTAAATATTGCTGGAAATTAGTAAATTATCCCTCCTCCCATACAAATATCATTATCATAAATCACAACTGACTGGCCTGGCGTTATAGCCCACTGTTTTTCTTTAAACTCTATTTCTATTTCGTTGTCATTTAAATTTAACAGCTTACATTCTGAGTCTATTTGTCTGTATCTAGTTTTAGCATGATACAAATTATTTTTTTTTGTTGGCATTAATTCATTTATCCAGTGTATATTAGCAGCTTGTAATCTATTTGAATTTAATAATTGATGATTCTTGCCTCTAACCACGTAGAGTATATTATTTTTTAAATCCTTACGTGCTACATACCAGGCAGCATTCTCAAAAATATTAGAGGAGGGATTATAGTCTTTTATACCTCCTATTCCAAGACCTTTTCTTTGACCTAATGTGTAAAAATGAACTCCTTTATGGACTCCTATTTCTTTACCATCGAGGGTTAGAATAGCTCCTTTTTTAATTGGAATAAATTTTTCTAAAAATCCTGAGAAGAATTTTTCTCCAATAAAACATATACCTGTAGAATCTTTCTTGTCAAAATTATGGAGCCCTATTTCCCTAGCTATTTCTCTAACTTCTGTTTTCTGTATACACCCCAATGGAAATATCGATCTAGATAATTGCTCTTGATTTAGTCTGTATAAGAAATAACTTTGATCTTTTTTTAAATCTACAGCTTTCAGCAAATGATATTTGGAATCTATTTTTTTTATGCGAGCATAATGACCAGTAGCTATATAATTGGCTCCAAGTTGTAAACAATAATCCAAAAAAACTCGAAATTTTATTTCTGAGTTGCATAATATATCCGGATTTGGAGTTCTACCTAATGAATATTCTTTTAAGAAAATAGAGAAAACCTTATCTTTATATTCTCTAGAAAAATTTGCATACTCAAAATCTATTCCTATTTTATCAGCTACGCTTGCAGCATCTATTAAATCATTTTTATATGTGCAATCAGAAGATTCATGATCTTCCCAATTCTTCATGAATAAACCAACAACTTTATAACCATTTTGTTTGAGAATCCAAGCCGCTACGGAAGAATCAACCCCGCCAGACATGCCAACTACAACTAATTTATTTTTATTGCCACTTTCTTTATTTGAAAGACACATATCAATACTATTTTTCATAAATTATTTTTATAGTTGCGGCATAATATTATTCCAATATGGTTCTAATGGAATATAAATGGGATAATTGCATTAGAACCTATAAACAGTATTTATATAAAAAAAACTAGATTAATCTTGTTCATGAGACAATACCTGCCTACGGTTTTTTACAGCTTTAGATAGACGTTCCAGAATCTTAATTGTTGTTTCCCAATCAATACAAGCATCTGTAACACTTTTGCCGTAAATTAAATCCTGTGAATTGTTTAGATCTTGCCTTCCAGACTCTATAAAACTTTCTATCATTACACCTATTATTCTTGAATCACCAGTTTCCAATTGCTCAGATATATTTTCTATTACTATCGGTTGATTATTATGATTCTTATTGCTATTAGAATGACTAGCATCAACCATGATTCTAGGAGCAATACCAGCTCTACCAAGTTCTTCACATGAAATCTGAATGCTTTCAGCATCATAGTTAGGTTTTTTACCGCCCCTTAGAATAATGTGGCAATTTTCATTGCCTTCCGTGGATATTATTGCTGAATGACCACCTTTGGTCACAGATAAAAAATGATGAGGTTGAGAGGCAGTTTTTATTGCATCAATCGCAATTTTTATATTACCATCCGTACCATTTTTAAAACCAACAGGGCACGACAAACCGGAAGCCAATTCTCGATGAGATTGGCTTTCAGTGGTTCTTGCGCCAATAGCACCCCAAGAAACCAAATCAGCTATATATTGAGGAGTTATCATGTCTAGATATTCAGAGCCAGCAGGCAAACCAAAACCGTTTATCGATAGCAATAATCTTCTGGCTATACGTATACCTTTATTGATATTAAAACTATCATCTAAATCTGGATCGTTTATTAAGCCTTTCCATCCAACAGTAGTGCGAGGTTTTTCAAAATATACTCGCATGACAATTTCTAATTCTTTTTTTAATTCTCTTCTAACTTCATTTAACCTTTTAGCGTAATCTAAAGCAGATATTTCATCATGTATAGAACAAGGACCTACCACTACTATTAATCTATCATCCATGCCATGCAAGATTTTATGAATTGATTCTCTTGCTGAATGTACTACTGCTGATGCTTCTTTAGTGCACTCCAATTCTCTCATTACAGTTGCTGGAGGATTTAATTCTTTAATTTCACGTATACGAATATCATCTGTATTATGCGACACTATATTACTCCATGGTATAAATACATTGTTTTAATATTATCTTTGTCAATTTTAACACATGAGCAAATTCTTTAGAAAGTTAAATTATATTTTATGTTTTAGCCTGTTCCTCCTACAGTCAGTTTCTCTATACGAACAGTTGGCATGCCAACACCAACCGGAATACTTTGTCCGTCTTTGCCGCAAACACCAACCCCTGAGTCTAGTGCTAAGTCATTACCGATCATGGATATTTGTTGCATAACATCAGGGCCATTTCCTATAATGGTTGCTCCTTTAACAGGATTAATTATCTTGCCATTCTCTATAATATAGGCTTCAGATGCTGAAAAAACAAATTTGCCACTAGTTATATCAACTTGTCCTCCAGCAAAATTAACAGCATATAAACCTTTTTTTACAGATGAGATTATTTCTTTTGGATCACTCATGCCTCCGAGCATATAAGTATTTGTCATTCTTGGCAATGGAATGTGAGCGAATGACTCACGACGACCATTTCCAGTTGGCAGAACCCCCATTAAATTAGAATTCATTATGTCATGCATGTATCCTTTTAGGACACCATTCTCAATTAAGATATTTTTCTTTGTTATATTTCCTTCATCATCTATGTTAAGAGATCCTCTGCGATTTGGAATCGTGCCATCATCTATTACTGTTACATCCTTAGAGGCTACTTTATCTCCTAATCGTCCAGAAAATATACTCGATCCTTTTCTGTTAAAGTCTCCTTCTAATCCATGACCTACGGCTTCATGTAATAATATCCCAGGCCATCCATTACCTAGAACTACAGTCATTTCGCCAGCAGGAGCTGAAGTAGCCTCTAAGTTTATTAAAGCCTCATTAACAGCTTGTTTTACATAACTTGTTAATATCTCATCAGAAAAATACAAAAGATCTGTCCTCGCTCCACCGCCAGATCTGCCTATTTCTCTTCTTCCTTTACTTTCTGCTATTACTGTAATTGAAACACGTACTAATGGTCTTACATCAGAAATAAAACGACCATCACTACCAGCTATCACTACTATATCTCTCTCAGAGGATAAACTTGCCATTACTTGAGAAACATTTGGGCTTAATTTTCTAGCTATTCTTTCGATTTTTTCTAATAAAAAGATCTTTTGGCCTGTTTCCATGCTATCCATGGGGCTATAGTTACTATAAAGATTGTTAACTTCTTGTATTTTCGAGGGTTTAACATAAATTCTTGAGCCATTTGTTCCAGAATTAGTTATTGTCCGTACTGTTTTTGCTGAATTTATTATGTCGTCATAAGATAGAGAATCTGAATAAGCAAATGCAGTTCTTTCACCACTCAAAGCTCGTATCCCAACCCCATTACTTATAGAAAAATTACCATTCTTTACTATACCTTCTTCCAAACTCCAACTTTCTTGAGATGAATGTTGAAAATACATATCTGCATAATCAACATTCTTAGTCATCATGCTATTAATTGCATTAGAAATTATATTTTCTGTTATATTCCATGGTTCTAATAATTTAGACTTTGCTATATTTAATGAGTCATTGGAGATACTTGTATTCATGTTAAAATTTAAGAGCCTGTTAAATAGTAGATGTTGTTATAAAAATTATACACAAGACCATTATAGTGATTTTGTTGTGTGTTTATCGTGATATTTACAAATTATGTGGATATTATGAAATAAAAACAAAATAAATCATAATTTTATCATCAAAAATAAATTATAAAATAATAGAAAAATATATAACAAAATTAATAAATAAAGTTTGAGAGAAGACTCATAGCTAAGATAATTACAATAACATTAATTTATATTTAAGAAATGAATAACAATAGATCATTTAATACAATCAATTTGAAAGATTATAAACCATACCCATATTTTATAAAACATATAGATTTACAGTTTGATCTTAGTATTAAAGTTACTAAAGTTACAAACAAGATGTATGTAGAGCGCAAATCAGATTTTGCCGATTGCACTGATATAATCTTATATGGAGAAGGAATAAAACTGTTAAATATATCAATTAATAATATTGATATTGATGATAGTCAATACTCTATTAAAGGAAATGCATTAATAATTAAAGAAATACCAAGTAAATCATTTATTGAAATTACTAATGAGTGTTTTCCTGATAAAAATTTTTCAATGATGGGATTATACTTATCGAACGATAATTTCTTTACTCAGTGTGAACCAGAGGGCTTCCGTAGAATAACTTGGTTTGCTGATCGACCAGATGTGATGTCAAAGTATACAGTTACATTAAAAGCTGATAAAAAATACTCGACATTACTATCAAATGGCAATTTAAAATATAAGAAAAGTATTGATTGTAATAGGACTGAGGCTAAATGGATAGATCCATTTCCTAAGCCTAGCTACTTGTTTGCATTAGTAGTTGGTAATTTTAATATCAGAGAAACTGAGATTAAAACTATTAGTAACCGAAATGTTAACTTGCAGATATATAGTGAAGAACCAATTTACTACACAGAATGGGCTATGCAATCACTAATAAATGCTATTAAATGGGATGAGAAAAAATACAATCTTGAACTAGATCTTGATAGATTCATGTTAGTGGCTGTTCGTGATTTTAATATGGGAGCGATGGAAAATAAGGGATTAAATATATTTAATTCTTCTTGTATTATTTCAAGTTATGAAACATCAACAGATTCTGATTATAAAAATATAGAAGCAATTGTTGCTCATGAATATTTTCATAACTGGACTGGAAATAGAGTTACTTGTAGAGATTGGTTTCAACTTAGTCTTAAGGAGGGATTGACTGTATTTAGGGAGCAAGAGTTTGTTTCTGACATGATATCTGAAAATTTAAATGGTGATATTTCTAATAGCGCTCGCGCTATAAAACGTATAGAAGATGTCGTGTATTTGAGATCAAATCAGTTTCCTGAAGATTCAGGCCCGATGGCTCACCCTGTTCGCCCAGAACAATATAAAGAAATTAGTAATTTTTATACTTCAACTATATATGAAAAAGGAGCTGAGATAATAAGGATGCAATGTGGCCTGTTGGGTTCTGAAAAATTTAGTTTAGCAATAAATAAATATTTCCAGTTATATGATGGTCATGCAGTGACATGTGATGATTTTATCAATATAGTAGAATCAATATATTGCGGAAAGAACCGTAATGATTATTTTAAAAAATTTAAGAATTGGTATACTCAGGCAGGAACACCTACTGTAGTGGTAGAAATAGATTACGATCACAAAACAAAATCTTGTTCAATAAATTTATCTCAATATTGCGATAAGGTAGGAATTGAAAAAGAAGAAAATAAAGAAAAGGAACCATTTTTTATACCATTTTCTATTGCTTTATTCGATAAAAATGGTAATGCATATAAGGTTATTTCTGATGAAGAAAATTTATCTATAATAAATGAAACTATCACTTTAGAATTTTTTCAAGAAAAACAAAAATGGATTTTTAAAGAAATAACTGATTTCCCTATTCTATCGCTGCTAAGGAATTTCTCAGCACCCGTAAAAGTAAAATATAAATATCATGATAATGATCTTGAGGTTTTATCCTTGCACGATAATGATTATTTTGCAAAATGGGAAGCTGTTCAAGAATTAGCTATGACTCAGATATTAAATATATTAGATCAGATGCATTTGGGATTAGATTTACAAATTAATAATAACTTTATCAGTGTATATAATGAAATTTTAATTAATAAAAATTTATATTGTGGATATAAAGCAAAAATCTTAACAATTCCAAATGAAAAAATGATTTCGGAACGTTTACAGGTAATTAATCCGTGCTATATAGCTATGGCTCATGATTTCCTAATTAGTAAAATAGGTGAACAACTTCTGCCCCTCTGGATAAACACATTTGTAGAGAACCAAGATTATGATGAATCATATTCTATAGATTTATATCACAAGAGAATGTTAAAAAATTTAGCTATAAAATATATAATGGCTAGTGGAACATCGAATATGTGTGATATTTTTGAAGAAGATTTTTATAGATCTAAAAATATGACGAACTGTATTGCATTGTTATCTAGTATTGTAAATTTTGGAAATTTTAATATTTCTAATAAGGCTTTATCTTTTTTTTATAATAAATGGCATAAAAATCACATTGTAATGGATAAATGGTTTTCAATTCAGGCATCATCTAGAAAAAAGAACTTGAATGATATTAAAGAACTCATGAATAATAAATATTTCACATTTAAGAATCCAAATAGAGTTCGTTCTTTAATATTTCAATTTTGCGCAAGCAATTCAAGAGGGATGCATAATAATGATGGCTCAGGATACGATTTTTGGGCAGAGCAAGTTATAACTCTTGATTGTTTAAATCAGGAGTTATCGTCTAGTTTGGTTCGTATTCTAGATAATTGGTCACGTTTAATACCTACTCTAAAAAATAAAGCCCTGAACTCTTTCTTAAAGATTTATAATAGAAATGATATTTCTAGGAATGTTTTTGAAATAGTTGAAAAATCATTAACAATTAAATAAGGAGACTTAATTGAATAATAATTTGTTGCTAGAATTCTTATCAGAAAAATACACATCATTAAGAAATGATGCTCAGTTGTCTAATTTGATACAAAATATAGCAAAATCCTGTCAAAAAATTAGTAATTTATTAGATAAAGGAGATTTGAATAATGTGCTCGGAAAATCTGAGAATATAAATATTCAAGGCGAAGTGCAGGCAAAATTAGACATCATAGCTAACAATATTATTATAAATGAAAATAATTTCATAGGAAGTCTTGCTGGTCTAGTCTCAGAAGAAATGGACTGTTTTTACAAGATACCAGATAACTATAAAACTGGTGATTATTTGTTACTATTTGATCCATTGGATGGCTCTTCAAATATAGATGTAAATATTTCTGTTGGAACAATATTTTCTATATTGAAAGTTCATAGGAAAATTAAGAATAGCAAAGAATTAATTAGCAATGATTTTCTACAACCAGGTATAAATCAAATAGCTGCAGGTTATGCTATATATGGTCCTCAAACTAGTTTTGTAATTTCTTTAGGTAATGGAGTACATAGTTTTATCCTAGATAAAGAAGAAAAAAGATTAGTTCTTACTAATGAATCCATGAAAATGCCAAAAGATACAAATGAGTTTTCTATAAACTCATCTAATTCAAGATATTGGGACAAATTTATATACAACTATGTGCAAGATTGTCTAAGAGGTTCTGATGGGCCTTTATCTAAAAACTATAATATGAGATGGACAGGATCAATGGTTGCTGATGTGCATAGAATTATAACTAGAGGGGGCATTTTTTTATACCCATGGGACTCTAGAAATCCTAACATCCCTGGTAAACTAAGGCTTATGTATGAAGCAAACCCTATGAGTTTTATAGTAGAACAAGCAGGAGGAATTGCCTCAGATGGAAACAAGAGGATTTTAGAAATCCTTCCAAATGAATTACATCAACGCGCTAGTGTAATACTGGGATCTAGTAACGAGGTTAATAGATTATTAGACTGCTACTTAAACACCTACTAAAGACTAAATCTAAGTAGGTGTTTATCATTTTGATTAACTGATATCTTCTATCCTTATACGAATAACTTTGGAACAGATAAACTCCAAAGATTCTATTTTCTTTATAGAGATATTTATATTTTTTTCAATAGAAGCATGTGTTATGAATATAATATCAGCTTCATTTTCATTATTTGAGCATTGTTGTATCATCGATCCAATAGATATATTAAGATCTGATAATATTTTAGATATCTCTGCTAATACTCCTGGTCTATCCTTAACTCTCATACGTAAATAATAAGAGGTAGATACCATCTCAATTGGCAATATAGGTATATTGCATAATGACTTAGGCTGAAAAGCTAGATGCGGTACTCTATTTTCAGGATCAGCTGTATGCAACCTTGTAATATCAACTAAATCAGCAACTACTGCAGAAGCAGTAGGCTCTCCTCCTGCACCTTGACCATAGTATAATGTCGTGCCAACAGCATCACCTTTTACAAGTACTGCATTCATAGCTCCTTCTACATTAGATAACAAACATCCAGAAGGAATAAGTGCAGGATGAACTCTTAGCTCTATACCATCAGCTCTATGTTTTGTAATTGCTAATAATTTTATACGGTATCCTAGTCTTTCTGCATGAATTATATCTTCTGAAGATAAATCAGAAATACCCTCTATGTATGCCTTTTCAAATTGTATTGGTATTCCAAAAGCTAGAGATGCCAGTAATGTTAATTTATGAGCTGCATCTACACCTTCAATATCAAATGTTGGATCAGCTTCAGCATATCCTAGTTCTTGTGCTTGTTTTAGAACATCCTTAAAAGGCAAACCACTAGACCTCATTTTTGATAAAATGAAATTTGTTGTGCCATTTATGATACCTGCAACAAATTCTATGCGATTAGCTGTTAGACCTTCTCTTATAGATTTAACTATAGGTATCCCTCCTGCTACAGCTGCTTCAAAAGCAACCATTACTCCATTTTCTGATGCTTTCGCAAAAACCTTATTTCCATGCTTGGCTAATAGAGCTTTATTGGCTGTCACAATATGTTTACCATTAGCAATAGCATCCATAACCAAATCCAAAGCTATTCCATCTCCTCCAATCAATTCAATAACTATATCTATATTTGGATCCTTTATTATATCATATGCATCTTTGGTTATTATTGCTTTACCATTCACCAAAGACTGAGCGTGTTCAATATTTAGTGAAGCAATTTTAGTTATTTCTATATTACTACCAGCACGACGTGATATTTCTTTTGCATTTCGCTCCAAAACACTCCATGTGCCGCTGCCCACAACACCCATACCAAGCAGGCCAACTTTAACAGAATTCATTTAATATACCTATCCTTTAATAAAACATACAATAACCATCAATAGAAATTGTATTTTTAAATATATAGTTGCTTTTAATTAGTTTTTGCTATTATGTATTTTTAAAATAATATTTATAATACCATGATAAATATATAAATATTATTGTTATAGGATTTTAAAGGAAATATGATTGAAGTTATATTCTGAAGATTACACATCAAATAATGTTATAAATTCTTATAAAGAAGGTTCTATAAAAATTAATGGTATTTTGTATACTGATAATGTTTTATTTAGCAATAATAGTAAAATACTAAAATTAGATATGATAAATATACAAGATACAGATGGCATGATGCTCCTTGAAATATTTAAATCCTTCCAAAATCAGGAAGAATCACAAAAACATATAGAATTTATATTGATAGGTATTGGCAATAAATCTGTTAGCAGAGATCATTATATAAATAAGAATAGATCTAATATTAATATAGGTATTGAGATAATGAAGACACAATCCGCTGTATATACTTATAATGCCCTGTTAATGCAAGACAAACAAGTTTTAATAGCGTTAATAATTAGAGATTAAGACGCCTATGGATTATATAAAAAAAATGGCTCCTATTTTTGAGGCCATGAGTACTAATGATATTGTAAAATTAGAAGATTATAGAAATAAAAAAAACATAGTTCTATTTTTTTATCCGAGAGATAACACTTCAGGATGCACAAAAGAAAATATAGATTTTCAAAATTATTATCAAAATTTTTTAAATAAAGATACTCTAATTTTTGGTATATCTAGGGATTCTATTAAATCACATAATAATTTTAGCAATAAACTCAAACTAACTTTTCCTCTAATTTCAGATAAAGATGGGATCATATGTAATTTATATAATGTACTTAAGGAGAAAAAGATGTATGGTAAAATTTTTATGGGAATAGATAGGTCGACTTTTATAATAAACAAAAATGGTTTTATCATTAAAGAATGGAGATCTGTGAAAGTAAATAATCATGTTCATGATGTTTTTAATTTTATGGATGATATTAATCTTAGATAAATATTTTAAAATATAGATATTAAAATCAATTATGTATAATTTACCGATTGGTATTACGATGGGGGACCCTTTCGGCATAGGTCCAGAGATTATAATTAAGGCTTACCTAAGCAATCATTTAAAGCGTTGTATAGTTTATGGGGACAAATTTATTCTATCTAAAGCATCAGAAATGCTTAATCAAAATGTAAACATAATTTCCATAGATTCCAATGATATAGAAAAAATATCCTTTGAAAAAAAATGCTTATATGTTCTAAATTGTTGTAATAATATTGACAACAAAAACTTTCAAGCTGGTACTGTCAGTGACACAGCCGGCTATCATTCTTACGCATATATTGAAAGTGCTGTAAAAGATGCAATGGACAAGAAGATAGGTTCTATAGTTACGTCACCATTAAATAAGGAATCACTGTTTGAAGCTGGTATTAAATTTCCAGGGCATACTGAGATATTGGCGAAATTAACAAATACAAAAAAATATGCAATGCTAATGATAAATGATTTGATCAAAGTGATGTTAGTTACTATACATATACCAATAGCAAATATTACTAATACTATTACTATAGGAAAAGAACTAGATACTATCAGATTAGCATACAAAGCTTGCAGGATGATGGGTATAGTTAATCCGCATATTGCAGTTGCTGGACTCAACCCTCATGCTGGTGAGAATGGAATACTTGGAAAAGAAGAGATAACTATTATAAAGCCAGCTATTAAAATAGCTCATAATGAGGGAATATATCTTTCTGGACCTTTACCTGGCGATACTATATTTATGATGGCTAGATTAGGAAAATTTGATATGGTGATAGCTCAGTACCACGACCAAGGATTAATTCCTATAAAATACTTAGGTATTGATCATGGAGTTAATGTTACTGTAGGGTTGCCTTTTATTAGGACAAGTGTTGATCATGGAACTGCCTTTGATATTGCATGGAAAAATAAAGCAAATCATTCGTCTTTAGTTTCAGCAATAAACATGACTAAAAAATTTAACCACAAAATTTAATCAATTATATGCTACTAGCATAATTCAAAAATCTAGTTGTATTACCCTGGAAAGTAAGCTTAACAGTTCCTATTGGTCCATTTCTTTGTTTGCCTATAATTATTTCAGCTGTTCCTTTTTCTTGAGAATCTTGATTATAAAACTCATCTCTATATATGAATAATATTAGGTCGGCGTCTTGTTCTATTGCTCCAGATTCTCTTAGATCACTCATAACTGGTCGTTTATTTTGCCTCTGTTCTAAACTTCGATTTAGTTGGGATAATGCTATCAACGGACAATCAAGTTCTTTTGCAAGACTTTTTAATGACCTACTAATTTCAGAAATTTCTGTAGCTCTATTCTCTTCCCCACTACCAGACATTAACTGCATATAATCTATTATTATCAGTCCTAATTGACCACATTGCCTAGACAGTCTTCTTGTTTTAGCTTTAACCTCTATTACATTTAATGCTGGGGTTTCATCTATATATAATTGAATATCTTGCATCGCTTGAATTGCATCTGTAATCTTAGGCCAATCTTCCTCTGATAATTTTCCAGTGCGCATCTTATGTTGATCAACTTTGCTTATAGATCCAAGCATTCTCATTGCAAGTTGAGAAGCACCCATCTCCATAGAAAAAATAGCTACAGGAAGACCGTGTTCTATAGCTACATATTCACCTATATTCATAGAGAAAGCTGTTTTCCCCATAGATGGCCTACCAGCAACAACAATCAAATCTCCAGGTTGCAATCCAGAAGTAATTTTGTCCAAATCTATAAATCCAGTAGGAACACCTGTTATATCGGTATCACCTTCTCTATGATAAAGATCATCAATTCTTTCTACTACTTGAGCTAGTAAAGGTTGAATTTCTTGGAAACCTGTAGAATTAGATGATTTATCCTGTGCGATCTTAAAGACTTTAGCTTCAGCTTCATCTAATATTTGTCTTGCTTCTTTACCTTTTGGATTTAGAGCTATTTCTGAAATTTCATCAGATATA
Organism: Candidatus Kinetoplastibacterium blastocrithidii (ex Strigomonas culicis); assembly: GCF_000319245.1. Taxonomy (NCBI): domain Bacteria; kingdom Pseudomonadati; phylum Pseudomonadota; class Betaproteobacteria; genus Candidatus Kinetoplastidibacterium; species Candidatus Kinetoplastidibacterium blastocrithidiae. The sequence goes on from NC_019814.1 coordinate 539,002, forward strand.
GCAACTAATTTTCTCAGAATAGAGCGTTCACGGACTATTTCAGCATATCTTGTTATGTTAGCTGCTGATGGAGTATTATGCGCTAGGGCATTTAGATAGCTTATTCCACCAACATCATCAGTTTTTCCAGAATTCGATATAGAATCATTTACAGTAATTACATCGGCCGGCCTATCTAGATTTATTAAGCTGTCTATATGTTTCCATATGAGACGATGTTCATGTCTATAAAAATCATCAGATGTTATTATTCCACTTATTTTATCCCATGTGCTATTATCGATCAGCAGTCCACCTAGTACAGATTGTTCTGCTTCAATGGAATTTGGGGGTGTTCTCAAATAGTCTAATTTATTATCGCTAGTAGTCATTTTTATGTGAGCAATATAAGCACCATTTTAATTAATATAAAATTTCTAACAGCACTTCAAATTACTGAAATAAATAAAACAATAAATATAAATTTAATGTTTTTAACATATAATTATCTGATTTAATAGCATCTCTATTAAATATTAAGAAAAAAGATAATAAAGGAGCCAGTAAAAACTGACTCCTTTATTATCTATAACTCTTCCCTTATAACTATTATTGAAATTTCCTTTTCCACATCAGAATGTAGTTTTATCCTAGCTACGAACTCACCAATAGTTTTTATATGATTATCTGATAAATAAATTTGTGACTTTTCTATAGAAGAAAATCCTGATTTTTTTAAATTATGTAATATATCTATATTACTAACAGATCCAAATAACTTACCATCAACACTAGCTTTCTGAGATATTTTTATTACAAACCCATCTAATTTGTCTGCTAGTTCTTTAGCATCATTTAATTTCTTTAATTGACTTTTTTCTAATTCTGATCTTTTGTTCTCAAATTCTTTTATAGTTTCTTTAGTAGCTCTTTTAGCTATTTTGTTCGGTATTAAAAAATTTCTAGCATAACCATTTTTAACACGAACAACATCACCTAAATTTCCTAAATTGGAAACTTTATCTAATAAAATTACTTCCATGTTATTCAACTCGCTTAATTAGTTATGGTTATCTGTATAAGGAAGCAATGCCAGAAAACGAGCTCGTTTAATAGCTAAACTTAATTGACGTTGATAAATAGCTCTAGTTCCTGTAAGACGAGATGGAATTATTTTTCCATTTTCTTGTATAAAATCCTTTAGAGTATCTGTATCTTTATAGTCGATCTCATCAACTTTAGCTGCAGTAAATCTACAGAATTTACGACGCTTAAATAAAGGATTTTGTTGTACAAACTTACGTTTTTCTTTTGTATTCCCAAAGAATGCCATTTCTTACACCTTATATTTTTATAAAAATTACTATCATTCACTAAAACATTTATTGATAATAAAGAATTTATCTTGTGCTAATACTAAAAATATAAATGCTGCTGTATATCCAGTATATTTTGTTTATGTATTATAATTTCTTGCAAATGAAATTTTAACAATGCAGAGCCTCTATAAGCCGAAGCTATAAAACCCTTGGCTCTAAATTTATAGTCCATAGGCATATCTATTAGGTTATCAGTTATTTTCCCCATAGCAACAGATAATATTTGAAACCTAATTTTTCTCTCAAGACCTGACTCTATAACTTTTGAATAATTTTCTAGAAGCATTTCCAATACAGGAATTCCAGCCCTAGTATAACGTAAACCTTTATTCTCTATAATGGTTACATCAATCTCTAAATTATTCATTCTATATGATAAAACTATTCATCTTCTATGTTATCAGAACTTTCTGAAGAATCCTTAGATATTACTTCTTTTTCAACAGTTTTCATCATAATAGAAGGATTTATATAAGGTTTTTTAGTCTTGATAAGCAAATACCTCAATACAGCATCATTGTAGCGAAATGAATTCTCTAGTTCAGCTAAAGTACTATGGTCACACTCTATATTAATGCATATATAATGAGCTTTAACTAGTTTTTGTATTGGATAAGCCAATGTACGACGTCCCCAGTCCTCAGTGCGATGTATTGAACCACCATGATCTATTATAAGTGATTGATATCTTTTAAGCATAACAGGAACCTGTTCGCTTTGATCCGGATGTACAATAAAAACAACTTCATAATTACGCATAAGTAACTCCTAATGGATAATTTAGACAGATTTTTTAAAGAATGAAAATCAAACTAAAAAAGCCAGCTAAATAATTAGTCTGGCAGGAAAATAAAAAAACAGACACAACCCTACAATTATATATATAATTTATATATTTGCCTAGTTTTTGAATGTTTTTTCTATTACTGCATATGCAGAATGATTATGTATAGATTCAAAATTTTCTGCTTCTACACGATATTTGTTTATATTAGGAAAAATATTATTTATGCGAAATGCTATATCACGTACTAAATCTTCTACAAATTTTGGATTATTATATGCATACTCCGTAACATATTTTTCATCAGGACGTTTCAATATACTCCAAAGTTCACAAGATGCTTCTTTTTCTACTAAGCTAATAATATCCTCAATATATATTTCCATTATTTTACTAGAAGTTATAGATAATGTAATATTAGATCTTTGATTATGCGCTCCATATTCGGATATAGCTTTCGAGCAAGGACATAAGCTTGTGACTGGCACAATTACTACTATCTCAAATTCAGTTTTATTATTATAAGTACGAATATTTACTTGGGCATCATAGCTCATTAAACTAGCGACATTAGAAACAGGTGCTTTTTTCTCTAAAAAGAAAGGGAAAGAAGCAGAAATATCACCATTTTCTGAATTTAGCAGGCATAACATATCTTTGTTCATTTCGGAGAAGATGGATAAATCCATAGACCTATTTTTAAATTTTTCCAATAAAACTAAGAAACGAGACATATGCGTTCCTTTTTTATTAGCAGGTAAAGAAACCGTCATAGTCCAATTAGCAACAGTGTTTTGAGTACTATTATTCTTATCTAGAATACTTATAGGAAATCGCACGTTATGTATACCTACCCTACTAATAGGAATAGATCTAGTATCTACTAAATCTTGTATATCAGGTATTTCTGAAATATTTTCTAAATTTGATTTGATTATTTTCATTTCTTAATAAAATTAATATGATTTTTCTTAAAATATGGATTAGTATAGACTCCATTGAAAAAAATAAAATATATATCTACTGAAATATATATTACTTAATCAATCAAGTTATAAAAACGAGAACGTATAGAATTCTCAATTCCATATACATCTAAACCTATACTAGACATTAGTATATTTGTATCTCCATGAGCAATAAAACAGTCTGGTATTCCAAGCTGTAAAACAGGTATTAATAAATTAAATTTTTGTAATGTTTCCAATACAGCGCTACCGGCACCACCCATTATAGAAGAATCTTCTATTGTAACTATAGCTTTATGATTTTTGCTTATATCTATTATCATCTCATAATCAATTGGTTTTACAAACCTCATGTCTACTACGCTAGTATTTAGAATATCAGCAACATCCAATGCTTTTTGTAATAGAGTTCCAAAACATAAAATAGCTATATTTTTTCCTATTCGTCGTATAACTCCTTTACCAATTTCTACTACACTTAGATCCATATCCATCTCAACTCCAAATATACTTCCTCTAGGATATCTAACAGAAGCAGGTCCTTGATATTTATAACATGTGTTTAATAATATTCTTTCCTCATTTTCATCAGAAGGAGTAGCTATAACTATACCAGGGATACAGCGAAGAAATGATATGTCATAATTACCGGCGTGAGTTGGACCATCTGCCCCTACTATCCCTGCTCGATCTAATGCCAAAGTCACATCTAAACCCTGAATGCAAATATCATGTATAAATTGATCATATCCTCTTTGCAAAAAAGTCGAGTATATGGCAACTACTGGTTTTAATCCATCACACGACATCCCAGCAGCAAAAGTAATTGCATGTTGTTCGGATATGCCAACATCAAAATACCGTTCAGGATATAATTCTTCAAATTTAACTAATCCACTACCTTCACTCATTGCTGGAGTTATGGCAATTAATTTAGAGTCACTACGAGCCATATCGCAGATCCATTCGCTGAAAATATTAGTAAATGTTTTAGTAATATTTTTTTGGGGTAATTTAATACCAGTATTAATATTAAACTTGCCTGGACCATGATAAAGGATCGGATCTTTCTCTGCCAGCTTATAACCTTTCCCTTTTTTAGTTACAATATGCAGGAACTTTAGACCTTGATAAGAATTAACTATATTTAATTCAGATATTAAATCATCTATATTATGACCATTAATTGGACCAAAATATCTAAAACCAAATTCCTCAAAAATAATGCTTGTTTTTATTATATCTTTAGCATGACTTTCAAAAGACTTAGCTAGTTTTAATACTGACGGTATATGACGCAAAACAACTTTCCCAACATTCTTAGCTTTTGCGTAAAAACGACCATCCATAAGTTGAGAAAAATAATTATTTAAAGAGCCAACTGGTTGAGAAATAGACATATGATTATCATTTAATATAACTATTAAATTTATATCTTTTATGTTACCTGCATTATTCATAGCTTCAAATGCCATTCCTGATGATATTGCACCATCCCCAATAATAGCAATATTATTTCGGATTATATTAAGTTCTTTAGCTGCAAAAGCCATACCTAGAGCAGCAGAAATAGAAGTTGAAGAGTGAGCTGTACCAAAAGCATCATAGCAAGATTCTGATCTATTAGGAAACCCTGATATTCCATTATACTGTCTTAGGGTGCTCATTAACTCGCGACGTCCTGTCAGGATCTTATGGACGTATGACTGATGTCCAACATCCCATATAATACGATCCTTTGGGGCATTAAAAACATAATGAATGGCTAAAGTTAACTCTACTACTCCTAGATTAGAGGATAAATGACCACCAGTTTTAGAGACTAATTCTAAGATCTCTCGTCTTATGTCTTTTGCAAGACTTGTCAGCTCTGTAGTATTTAATTTTTTTAAATCACATGGTGATGAAATACAATCCAATAAATTAATAGTCATCTAAAACTCTTATATCTATGTTTATTCAATTAATCTTTAATAATCTCTGTAAATTATTAAATCAAGCATTTCTAATAATCTTTTATTATACAAACCTATAGGTCTTATTATATTTATTGCTTTGTTTCTAAGATTATCTAACATTTTTCTTGATTCTATAACTCCAAACATAGAGGCATATGTGGGCTTATTATATTTAGAATCCTTGCCTGATGTCTTTCCTAGTTGTTTGTCGCTACCTGTTTCATCAAGTATATCATCAACAATCTGAAATATTAGGCCTAAATAATAAGCAAATTTATCAAGCATGCACTGTATAAATTGGTTTGAGTTTGCTAATATATAACCAAATTTTATGCTACATGCTATTATCGCTCCAGTTTTCATTGAATGCATATTCTTTAGTTCATCATAAGAAAGATTGTTTCCTATATTAGTTAAATCTATCGCTTGTCCTCCTGTCATGCCCAAATAACCAGCAGACAGAGCAAGATTTTTTATAAGATTTAACTTTATTTCATGTGAAATTGAAATACCTGCAAGCAGTTCAAAAGCTAATGACTGTAGTGAGTCACCAGCCAGTATCGCAATTGCTTCTCCAAACATTACATGAGTAGAAGGTTTACCCCTCCTCATACAATCATTGTCCATAGAAGGAAGATCATCATGAATCAAAGAATAAGAATGAATAAGTTCTATAGCAATAGCTGCATTATCTACAGAAAATGAAGTTTCATAATCTATTGCTATACAACCATTTGCAGCAATGAATGAAGCATAAACCAATAAAGCACGTATACGCTTACCGCCAGATAAAACTGAATATTGCATTGCCTTCTGTAATGTAGATGATTCTACATTACAATTTGTCAATATATTGCTTAGATTGTCATTTATACTTTCTAAATTATCTGATATCCATTTAGAAAAAGATAAATTAACTTTATTCATTATGATTTATCTTCTTTTAATAAATTCTCATCTAATGGTTTTAATATTTCCTCATCTAAAATCTTTATTTCTTGTTCTGCTTTAGTAAGTTGATTTTGACAAAAACGTACTAGATCAACTCCACGACGATACATAATTAATGAATTTTCTAAAGTTACATTACAACTTTCCATAGAAGATACTAATTTTTCTAATTCGGAAATAGCAGTTTCAAAATCTATTTTAGAAACAGATGTCTTTTTCTTTGAATTATTCAATACAATCTCCAAGTTTAATTAATCTGCCCATAATATATTTATGTTTAATGATCTAATGTTTTTTATATTTTTATAATTAAAAAATTTATTTTTTAATAGAAAAGCTAGAAAATATACTAGATAATATTATTATTGCCATCCCCGCAATATTTTTCATTTCAAGGTGCTCAAGAAAGAATATTACAGCGATAAAATTTGAAAAAATTATAGCGCTATATTGTAAAGTTGCAGTTAAAAATGTTGATCCAAAAGCAAATGCTCTAGTCAAAGCTAATTGACCCAATAACCCAGAAATTCCTATTCCAATCAGACATAAATAAGATGTTGAGTTTATTGGCTCCCAAGAATCAATACTAGAAAAAAGAAAACCAGATATTGTTATAGTTAAAGAAAAATATAAAACTATAAGCCATCCAGACTCTCCTAGACGTCCTAATTCTTTAATTTGTATCATTGCAAGTGCTGATAATGCTCCGGACATTAATCCTAAAAAAATATAAATTAATTGATAGTAATCACTCAGGCTACTAGGACTAATTATTGTTATAACACCTATAAATCCAAATAGAACAGCAAATAACTGAATAATATTTCTATGATCTTTCTCATATACAAATATCCAAGCAGCAATAAACAAAGGGCCGGTATAATTAAGGCAAGTTGCTAGAGCAAGAGGAAGATTGGCTATTGAATAAATACTCATCCATAAAGATAAAACACCATACAAACTCCTCCATATATGTAAATTCCAGTTAATTGGTATTAAACTTTTAGAATAAAAGAATGCAGCTAAGGATATTAAGACAACCGATGGCACTCCTCTAAATATCATTATTTGTGACAAATTAACCCCATTATCAGAGGAGATTTTTACAAATGTTCCCATCAATGAGAAAAAAATAGAAGCTAACAACATCCAAAGAGACTGCATTTTATATGATTCTATTCAAAAAATTATTCACTGATTAATGATTCAATTATATAGCATTAATTGTTAGCGCTAACAATGATAAATTTAGTATTTGTTAATTTTTTTATTTATTGGAATATTAGATGTTAATATGATACATCAATAAAATTAATGCTCATAAACGATTGACAGATCTTTTTTAAAAGATCTATTTATTACATGGAATTTGGTGGGCCCCCCGAGAGTCGAACTCGGCACCAACGGATTATGAGTCCGCTGCTCTAACCAGGCATGAGCTAGAGGCCCAAACATTTTTTAATTATAATATAAAAATTTATTAATTAAAAGATGTTTTTATTTGTTATCTAAAAAGCTTTTAAGTTTATCTGCTCTACTAGGATGACGTAATTTCCTTAATGCTTTAGCTTCTATTTGCCTAATTCTTTCTCTAGTCACATCAAACTGCTTTCCAACCTCTTCTAAAGTTTGATCCGTGTTCATTTCTATACCAAATCTCATTCTCAATACTTTTGCTTCTCTTGGCGTAAGTGAATCTAAAACTTCTTTAACAATATTCTTCATTGACCCATGCAAAGCAGAATCAGAAGGAGTCAACGTTGTTGTATCTTCTATAAAATCACCTAGATGAGAGTCATCATCATCGCCAATTTGAGTTTCCATAGATATAGGCTCTTTGGCGATCTTTAATATTTTTCTAATTTTCTCTTCAGGAATATCCATTTTCTGAGATATTACTGAAGGATCAGGTTCAAAACCACTCTCTTGTAAGAGTTGACGACTAATACGATTCATTTTATTAATTGTTTCTATCATATGAACCGGGATGCGAATTGTTCTAGCTTGATCAGCAATAGATCTTGTTATTGCCTGGCGAATCCACCATGTGGCATATGTTGAGAATTTATAACCACGACGATATTCAAATTTATCTACGGCCTTCATCAAGCCTATATTACCTTCCTGTATAAGATCCAAAAATTGCAAGCCTCTATTAGTATACTTTTTTGCTATAGATATTACTAAACGCAAATTAGCTTCTATCATTTCTCTTTTTGCTTTTCTTGCCATGGCTTCACCCATGATCATTTTTTTATTAATTTCTTTAAATTCACTGATTGGCAAAAGAATCTCGTCCTGAATCTCAATTAATTTTTTTTGAAAATCCTGAATCATAGGAACATAATTCTTCAATAAATCAGAATAGGAATTATTATTTTTTATTTCATAAATTATCCAATTTAAGTCAACCTCTCTATTGACGAATGAATCTATAAAATATTCTCTTGACATGCCAACTTTATCTATGCATATGTTTAAAATTGATCTCTCAATCTGCCTTATTTTATCTATATAAGACCTAATACAATCAGCAAGCCTTTCTACTATTTTTGCTGTAAAACGGACACCCAATAACTCTTCTTGTATAGACTTAAGCATATTAAAATATTCTTCTGTTCGACAACCATTTTCTTTGTAGTTATCACCCATCTGTTTATAAGTATCAGCAATATTGCCAAATTTTATTAGACTTCTTGTTTTTAATTCTTCTAATTGTTTAATAGACATGCCGCCAGAAACAGGATCATCAAAATTATTACTATCGGTAACGCCAATACCAGCATACTCTTCACCATCTTCTGGATCAATTAATCCATCAATAACATCGTCTATTGAAATTTGCTCATTATGAATTTTTTCTATGTTTTGCAGAATATCATCTACTATTAATGGACAAGATGAGATAGCCATAATCATATGTTTCAAACCATCTTCTATTCTTTTAGCTATCTCTATTTCCCCCTCACGAGTTAATAGCTCTACTATACCCATTTCTCTCATATACATTCTTACAGGATCAGTAGTTCTTCCAAAATCAGAATCAACTGTTGTTAAAGCAGCCTCAGCTTCATCCTCAACATCATCATCATTAGAAGCCAAGGTTGCATTTTCATTCATTAATAGTGTGTCTACATCTGGTGCTTGATCATAAACTGTAATACCCATATCACCAAATGTGCTAACTATACTATCTATAGCCTCAGCATCTACCAAATCATCTGGTAGACTATCATTAATTTCACTGTATATAAGATAACCTCTATCTTTACCTAATTTAATCAAAGATTTAAGAATATTTCGGCGTTCTTCGTATTCTTCTTGAGATATGGGCTTTCTATTTAAAACTAAATCTTTCTGTTCATTTTTTCTTTTCCTGCTAACTCTTTTATGTGCCTTTAAATATGGAAGAATATCGACATCATTTTCTTCTATCTCATCAAAAGAATCATTCTCATGATCATCAGTATCATTAATAATTTTCTTGGAGCTGTTTTTAGAGGCATCAATCTCAAATGATTGATTATCTATTATTAAATCCTCATTATTTATCAAAAAAATTTCAGAATTATCAAAATCTTTATTTTTATTTGAATAATCATCTTCAAAATTATTATTTTCTATACTTAGATTATCATTATGGATATTTTTTTTATCTTTTTTTTTAGATCTGCTTGTCTTTGAAATATTTTTTTCATTAGATTTAATAAGTCCCATATATCTTCCATGACATTAATTACGAACGAATAGAATAGATATTAAATATGAGTAATAAAAATACAATATTACTACATAAAGAATATAATTTAGAATTAGTATCTATTAAAGCAATAAATAACTATGATTTATTTATTGCTTTAATAGATATCATTCTTTTTGATAAATCTTTATATCTATCTATATCTTCTCTTGAGGACAAGCCATTTTTGGCAAGAATAATCATATCATTCTTTATTGATTGAGATTCTATAAGCAAAAGAGAATCTTCCCATTCTTTTAAAGGATCTGGTAGTTTATTTTTATCAATCAGGTCTTCCTCTGTAAAGTTGCTTATAGCCATTCCTAATTCAGAATAAGGATCTACAATTTTTTTGATAGAGTCTAAATCTTTAGTGTTTGTATTTTCAACTAACAAAACAAGATCTCTAATTATTTTTAGATCAGAATCTTTATCGAGAATCTCTAATTGCTGATCTCCAATGTGATTAACCAAAGTCAAATTAGATAGCAATAGATTAAATAACCTTCTCATAAGAGAAGGAACAGACTTTTTATTTGATAAGTATCTATTTTGTATATTACTATGTCTTGCTGTGGGCCATTTCTTATTAGAAAATAAGTTATTATTTTCTAATAAGAAATGAGTTAGATCATTTTTATTAAAATTAAGGATTTCTGCAATTTCTTTCTCGATCTGAATTCTTAATGCAGAACAATGCTGCATTTGCTTTAATGTTTTACTAATATCAGTCCAACAAGCAGCTCTTCCTTCTGCCTCATTAATGGAATACTTATTGATATAATTCTCTATCAACATCTTTGATAATGGTACCGATTTTTTTAAACAATTTTCAAAAATATCTTTACCATTTTCTTTGATATATAGATCGGGATCATACCCATCTTTTAGAAATAAAAAACGGATTTCATTACTATCATTGATTTCAGAAATACATAGTAGAAGAGCCTTCCAGGCAGCATTTTTACCTGCTGCATCACCATCAAAACTAAATACTATTTTATCACTAATATTTAATAATTTTTTTATTTGTTCTTTTGTTATAGATGTTCCTAGTGTCGCTACAACATTATTTACGCCATGTTGCGTTAGGCTAATAACGTCCATATAACCTTCTACTACAAGAACAACTCCTTTTGATTTGATATTAATCCTTGATTCCCATAACCCATAAAGCTCTCTACCCTTAGAGAAGATTACTGTTTCAGGAGAATTTAAATATTTAGGCTGTGTATTAGATATCGTCCTAGCACCAAAACCAACTACAGATCCATATTGATTCTTAATAGGGAAAATTATCCTTTCTCTAAATCTATCATACCTGTTTTCATTAGATTTTTTAATAACTAAACCAACGTCAATTAAATAGATATTATTATAATAATCAGAAAATATCTTAGATAATGAGTTGTATCTAGTATCAGACCATCCCAAATTAAAAAATTTTATAAAGTCATTACTAATCCCTCTTTTTTTTAGATATGAAATAGCTGCAACTGAACTATACAACAAATGAGAATAATAAGACTGGGTCTTAAACATTATATCTAAATATATTTTCTCTTTTTTATATTCGTTTTGAAGCTCTTTATTATCAAGCATTGGAACTACTAAACCAATTTGCAAAGCAAGTGATTTCACTGACTCAGTAAAACTCAGTCCTAAATGACTCATAAGAAAAGATATAGAATCACCATGAACTCCGCAACCGAAGCAATGATAATTTTTTTTTACTCTATTAACTGTAAAAGAAGGTGTTCTCTCATTATGAAATGGACATAAACCAACAAAATTAGAGCCAGCTTTCCTTAAGCGAACATATTTAGATATAACATCTAAAATATCCACACGAGCCAATAAATCTTGGACAAAAGACTTTGGTATCAACGAATATATAACTACAAATTGATTTTAATACATACGTGGTGGTAATTGCTGACTGCGAATGCGCTTGTAATGTCTTTTTACAGCAGCAGCCAATTTTCGCTTGCGTTCTGCAGTTGGTTTTTCATAAAACTCCCTGGACCTTAATTCTGTTAATAATCCAGTTTTTTCAATAGTGCGTTTAAAACGACGCATAGCAGATTCAAACGGCTCATTTTCTTTAAGTCTAACAATAGGCATAAAATAATACACTCAAAAAAATTATTAAAAGTAAGATGCTTTATATGAATAATAATATTTATACTACAATCGCATTATATAGTCCCGCATTATAGCATTATTTTTATAATAACTATTAACAAATCTAATTAATGATTAAAAATTGATATAAAATAATCATTTATAACGACATTAAACACCGCCAATGAAGAATTAAACACTAGCGGTGTAAAATTATTATAAATTCAACCGACTTATAGCAGCCAAAAATCATGAAACTTAAAAATATTCAAGACTTCTATTATATCTTAAAATATAGATAACTATATCAGCCTATAGGATTACGAAGCACAATAGTCTCAGAACGATCTGGTCCTGTAGATACTAGATCTATCGGGACGCCACAGACTTCTGCTATCCTTCCAAGATAATGTTTAGCCTCTATAGGTAATTTATCAAATTCCTTTATCCCAGCAGTTGAAGAACTCCACCCAGGCATCTCTTCTAATACAGGTTCTAATTTAGAAACAGCATGCGATCCATATGGCAAAATATCATAAAAATTTCCTTCAGAACGATAACCAACACATAACTTAATAGTATCAATACCATCTAGAACATCAAGTTTTGTGATACATAAACCAGAAACTCCATTTAATCTTACTGATCTTTTTAAAGCCGCTCCATCAAACCATCCACAACGCCTTGGTCTACCGGTAACTGATCCAAATTCTTTACCTACTGTAGCAATATGTAATCCCAATTCATTTGATAACTCAGTAGGAAATGGACCAGACCCAACACGAGTTGTATATGCCTTAGTTATTCCTAATACATAATCTATTGCCTGAGGACCTATTCCAGAGCCAGATGAAGCAGAACCTGCGATACAATTACTGCTAGTAACATATGGGTAAGTACCATGATCAATATCTAAAAGAACACCTTGAGCACCCTCAAACAACAAATTGTTTCCAGATTGCTGCATATTAAATAAATTAGTAGCGACATCATGAACCATTGGTTTTAACAAGGGAGCAAAACTTAAAGTTTCATCTAAAATTTCTTGGAAATCTAATATGTCTGTATTGAAATAATTCTTTAAAATAAAATTATGGTACTCTAAGTTATCATTTAATAAATCCTTAAAATGAGACTCGTTAAATAAATCCTGAACCCTTAATGCTCTTCTTGCTACCTTGTCCTCGTAAGCAGGACCTATTCCTCTACCAGTTGTTCCTATTTTTTCCTTACCCTTATGTAATTCACGAGCATTATCTATGGCAACGTGGTAAGGTAATATTAGCGGACATATATTAGAAATCTGCAATCTAGACCTGACATCTATGCCTGCTGATTCGAGTTCAGAAATCTCTTTCAAAAGAGCCTCTGGAGAAAGAACAACACCATTACCTATAAAACAAGTAACGTGAGGTCTCATTATTCCAGAAGGAATTAATCTTAGCACGGTTTTAGAGCCATTGATCCAAAGGGTGTGTCCTGCATTATGACCACCCTGGAAACGGACAACACCATTGACCGACTCTGTTAACCAATCAACAATCTTGCCCTTACCCTCATCACCCCATTGAGTGCCAATTATTACTATATTTTTGCTCATATCATATTTAAATTTAATAGTTTATATGTATATCCCTAGATCACTATGAGATATAGCTAACCTGCCAGATGCCTTCAAATAAAACTAATTTACGGTCAAACAAAAACTCATCTTGATCAGGATAATCACCTGGTAGTACTTGAACTACTATTTCGCCCTTTCTACGCAAACCACGAATTGTTTCTATCAATAGAGGATCACGACCCCATGGGGCTAATATGGCCTTAGACTTTGCTAGTTTTAATCCGGATGCCAACAAACGCAAATTTAAGCTAAAACCAGTAGCTGGTCTAGCTCTACCAAACGCTAAACTAACATTATCATAACGACCACCGGTAACCAATACTTCTCTCCACCCATCGGCATAAAGAGCAAACTTAACACCAGAATGATAACCATAACCCCAAACATCAGCAAGATCAATACTTAATTGTACATTTGGCAACAAAGCATTTGTCAAAACCTGCAATGAATCAAGAGCCGATATGATACCAGGTGATGATGGTAATATCTTGCGGGCTCTTGAAATCACATCATCAACATTTCCGTATAGTGAACATATAAACTGTAACATTCTTATGGTGTCAGATCTTATAGATTTTTTAGTTAACTCTGATATTCCTGTAGTATCTTTTTCTTTTAATAAAGAAATAATTAAATCAGAGTTACTATAAGCATTATGATCTAGCTCCAATATGCTGCGAACAACACCTGGGTGAGATAAATCTAACCTTGGTAAGTCTATACCAGCAGTATGAACTGTATCTAATGCCATTTGAATAATTTCTAGATCAGCTTCTACGCCACTATGGCCATATATCTCAGCTCCTATTTGAAGAAATTCTCTACTAGATAAAGCATCTACAGGACGAGCATGAAAAACATTGCCACAATAACATAATCTAGTGACTCCATTGCGATTTAATAAATGAGCATCTATGCGAGTAATTTGAGGAGTCATATCAGCACGAATACCCATGGTTCTACCTGATAGCTGATCTATAAGTTTACATGTTCGTAAATTTAAATCACTACCAGTTCCTGATAGTAAGGAATCTATATATTCCACTAAAGGCGGACATACAAGCTCGAAACCATATTTTCTATATAAATCTAACAATCTATGACGCAAGTCTTCTATTCGTCTAGCTTCCATAGGAAGCACATCTGCAAGATTTTCAGGAAGCAACCAATTACTCATAACAATGATCCTTGGACAATAATTAATAAATATACGATAGTGAATTGAAAATTATTTTTAAGAAATAAATTTATTCTTTTATTGAGGATCTCTTAATAAACTGAAAAAATTCAGAGCTGGGATCTACAATCATAACATCATTTTTTGTAGAAAAAGAAGCTCTATAAGCATCTATACTTTTATAAAACTTATAAAATTCCTTGTTTTTAGTGTAAGATGAAGAATATATAGCACTAGCAGATGCATCTGCATCACCCATGATTTCTTGGGCCTTAACATTTGCTTTTGCTAATATTTCTTCTCTATGTCTGTCTGCTTCTGCTCTAATTTTTTCACTTTCTGCAGCTCCAATCGATCTTAGTTCATTTGCCACGCGAGTTCTTTCGGCTTCCATGCGCATATAAACAGATTTTGATATTTCAGGAGCAAATTCTATATGACGTAACCTTACATCTACAATCTCTACTCCTAATGGACTAGCTCTATTAGCCACATTATTTAATATTTCAGCCATTATTTTAGCTCGTTCTACAGAAACAACTTCTTTTACGGTTCTAATATTTACAGAAGCATTCAAAGCATCTCTAATTTGAGCTTGCAATCTTTCTTGTGCAGCCCTCTCATTACCTTCGAAAGTAACATAAAATAATCTTGGATTTGCTATTTTCCATTTAACGAAAGAATCTATCAACAAATTCTTTTTTTCCGAAGTCTGTATTCTTTCAGCATCCTTAGATTCTATTGTTAAAACTCTTTTATCAAGAAAAACAATATTTTGAAAAGGTGATGGTAACTTGAAATACAACCCAGGATCACTAATTTCCCTTCTTAACTCTCCAAGAGAAAATACTAGAGCATAATTTTGCTCACGAACAATGAATAAAGTAGAACCAATAATTGATGCTATTATAAATATTCCAGATAAAATTAAAAATATACGATGCATAACTTTATACAATATTAACGGTTGCGTTGTAACTTATTTAATTCAGAACTAGATAAGTCATTTTTCATATTTTCAGAACATGTCTGTCTTCTGTCATCTTGTTTTTTATTTATAAACTGAGAACTAATATTTTGATAATTACGGAGTTCAGAATTTATATCAGATTTAAAATCATTACCATCTCCAGAACTAGCTCTAATCATTTTATCTAATGGCAAAACCATAAAATTATTATTACTGGAATCTACCATAACTTTACTAACACTAGAAAAAATATCTTTCATTGCATCTAGATATAAACGATCCTTAGTCACCTCAGGAGATTTTTCATACTCTATTAGAATACTATCAAAACGAGAAGCATTACCCTTAGCATCTCCTACTATCCTTGCTTTATAACCCTCTGCTTCTTCTATAACTCTAAAAGCTTGTCCTCTAGCTAAAGGAACAACTTGATTAGCATACGCTTGACCTTCATTTATCTGCCTTTCTCGATCTTGACCTGCTTTCACTGCGTCATCAAAAGCATCTTGAACTTGCTCTGGAGGTTGAACATTTTGTATAGCTACTGCTGTTATTTGAATTCCAGTATTATAGTTGTCTAATATTTTTTGCATAAGATTTTGAACTTCGGATGCTACTAGTGTTCTACCCTCATACAAAACAAAATCCATTGTCTTTCTACCAACAATTTCACGCATAGATGTTTCTGCTGCTTGACGAACAGATTCATCGGGATCTCTTGTTTTAAATAAATAATCAGGAGCTCCATCAGAATTTAACCTATACTGAACCACGAATTGCATATCTACTATATTTTCATCTGTTGTTAACATCAATGATTCTGTTAAAACCTTATTCCTGGATCCTCCTCTAGATCCAACTTCAAATGTTCTTAGTTGAGATATATTTACAATTTCATATTTTTCAATTGGCGCTGGAAATATCCAACTAAAACCTGCATGAGTTGTTTTTAAATATTTACCAAATCTAGTAATAACAGCAACCTGGCCTTCTTTTACAACAAAGAACCCACTAGCAATCCATATAACAAACAATAACAAAAATGATACAATTAGAACATTAAAAGTATTTTTATTGCTAAATCCATTATGTCCTGAACTGTTAAATTCCCCATTATTGTTTTTCTTCCCAAAAACATTACTAATTTTTTTATTTAAGCTGTCCCAGACTTCAGATAAATCAGGAGGACCATCATCGATGTTTTTATTAGCAGAATTGTTTGGTAGGCTGTTCACTTTTTCTTCCATATTTTTTTTACGACCCCAGCCTGAATCGTTTAGATTTAATAGAATTTTAGACATTATTCCTTAGCACCTTACTGGCATTCGATATTACACTTTTCAAAAAATCTACACCATCAAGATTTACTGCGCTCATAAAAACCTTTGCTACAAGTCCTGCACTATCATCATACAGCAACTTAGAAGTAATTTTAGACTTGTCAGTTTTATTGTACACTAAAACAGTAGGTATATTAGATGCTCCTATCTCCTTTATGACTTTGTTTACATTTTCAATTTGATCATACATTTCATTACTAGATGAATCTACTATATGCAACAACAAATCAGCGCTAGCCGTCTCCTCAAGAGTAGCGTGAAATGCCTCCACTATAGAATGCGGCAAATCTCTTATGAAACCTACTGTATCAGATAAAATTATATCCTTATCTATATCATCTCCTACCCAAATACGACGAGAAGTAATATCAAGAGTGGCAAATAACTGATTGGCTACATAAACCTTATCCTTAGCAAGGATATTGAAAATAGTAGATTTTCCAGAGTTAGTATACCCTACTAAGGATACAGAAAATGCGCCATTACGCTCACGTAATCCTCTTTGAGAAATCCTTCTTAATTTAATTTTTTTTATGCGCTCCTTCAAAATCTTTACTTTTGAGCCTATAACACGGCGATCCATCTCTAGTTGAGATTCTCCAGGGCCTCTCATTCCTATACCACCCCTCTGGCGTTCTAAATGAGTCCATAATCTAGTTAGCCTAGTGGATAGATGTTTTAGCTGTGCTAGTTCAACTTGAAGCTTTCCCTCGTGACTTTTTGCCCTTAATGCAAAAATATCTAAAATAAGCGATACCCGATCAACTACCCTTACGTTCCAAATTTTTTCAAGGTTTCTATGCTGAGAAGGTAATAGCGCCTGATTAAATAAAATAATCTCTATGGATAGATCATTTAATAAAGATAATATCTTCTGAACATTACCAGAACCTATAAAAAATTTATTATCTGGCATGTCTTTTTTAAATAACTCAATATGCAGTATGTTCGCCCCAGCAGATTGTGCTAGCATGATGAATTCATCTATATCACACTGAAAATTATCTTTATTTAAATTAACAGCAATTACTAATGCACGCATAATATCAATTAAAATAGACACATGTTAATAACATTCAATTAATTCAGAAACTATACAATAAATTATTCTGAATCGGAATTGTATTGTAGGTCTACGGCTCGAGAGGGAACAACAGTAGAAATAGCATGTTTATATATCATCTGAGTTACTGTATTACGCAGTAATACAACGTATTGATCAAAAGCTTCAACTTGCCCCTGAAGTTTAATGCCATTAACTAAATATATTGAAACTGGCACATGATCCCTACGCAATATATTTAAAAATGGATCTTGAAGCATTTGTCCTTTATTATTCATTAGTATTGTCCCATGTATTTATTATAAACATAAATTTATTTTAGATTTAAAAACTTTTTATTAATTTTAATAGCAAAATAAAAATAAAGCTGCAATTTTAGATATATATTTTTTTTATAGAAATATAAATTAAATATAAAAACAAATCACTACAAAGTATAATTTTTTATAAAAAAATTCAATATAATTTGCCGTTGTGTTGAATATACAATTTAAAAAATGACTATAATTAAATATAAGGATTTTTAGATGACTTAAACTCAATTCTAAGAGGGGTCCCAGATAATTTAAACTCTCTTCGAAAAAAGGACTCTAAATACCTAACATATGAATCTTGTATACTCGTTAAACAATTACCATGAATAACTATTACAGGTGGATTTTGCCCCCCTTGATGAGCATAACGCAATTTAGGGACAAATATACCCTTCTTTGGTGGTGGTTGCTGCTTAGTAGCATCTAGTAAAACTCTTGTTACTTTTGGTGTTGGCAATTTAACAAAAGCTGCATCATATGCATCATTTACAGAAAACAATAATCTTTTTATGTTAGTTTTTCTTAAAGCTGATATAAAATACATATTTGCAAATGATAGAAAATGTAATTTTCTTTTAAATTCTCTTTCTATAGCTGAGCGACTGTCTAGTGATATAGAATCCCACTTGTTAATAGCTATAACAATTGCTTTTCCAGACTCTAAAATAAAACTTGCTATGCGTGCATCTTGATCTGATATTCCAGTATTAGCATCTAATGTTAATATCACAACATTACTTTTTTCTATGGACTGGATAGTTTTAATAACAGAAAATTTCTCTATACAATCAGAAACACGGCTACGTCTCCTTAAGCCAGCTGTATCTATCAATACATATGACCTTCCTGAAAAATTGAAATCAATATTTATAGAATCACGTGTTGTCCCTGGAGAGTCAAAAGTAATCAAACGCTCTTCTCCTAGAATACTATTGATCAAGGTAGACTTACCTACGTTAGGTTGACCAACAATAGATAACCTTATTTTTTTATACAGATCATCATTTTGAGAATCAACATTATCATTTTTACTATATTTATCAATATATAATTTAGATTTGAAAATACTTTCTATAAGAAATCCGATTCCATCACCATGGGAAGCAGAAATTAAAAAAGGAGCTCCAAATCCTAATTCATGGAACTCACTTGCTATTGTATCAATAGATCTTCCCTCTGATTTGTTAATAACAAGAAATACATTGGTTACCGATAGTTTTCGTAAAAAATTGGCTATATCGTAATCAGTATTACATAAACCATCTTTACCATCTACCAAGAAAATTACTATATCAGCGTCCAAAATAGCTTGATTAGTTTGATTAGCTATTTTCATATACATTTTATCTTTAGATAAAGGCTCAAAACCACCAGTATCTATTACAATAAAATTATATTCACCGAACATACCATCACCGTAAATTCTGTCTCTAGTCAATCCGGAAAAATTTGCTACTAAAGCATCTTTAGATTTAGTGAAACGATTAAAAAGCGTAGATTTTCCTACGTTTGGTCTTCCTACTAAGACAATTGCTGGTTTATACGACACGATAAAAACTTTATAAAGAAAATTTCAAAATTAAATATTATAACAACATAAATATTATTATATATAAGCAAATAAATGATTTAGAGTTCATGGATTATAAAAACTAACAGAATCAATTTTTGATTGAATTACTGGCAATAAAGGATCATTTTCTTCTATTGCCTCCATTGCTTTTGTCCACCAATAAATAGCCTCTTTAATATGACTCTGAGCAAAGAAAATATCGCCTTTTTTATCTGCAACCAAACTAAAGAAAGAATCACATGGAATATCTAAGTAAGCAATAGACTCCTGGTATTTCTCTTGATCTAATAATAAACAAGATATTCTCAAACTAGCAATAGACTTAATTAAAATACTATTAGAATTATCATTAACCCATTTTAGTTCATTCAAAGAACCTTGCAAATCACCGCCATCATATAATGCTCTTGCTGTTAATAAACTTCCAAAATATGCATAACTAGTATTAGAATAACCATTGCGCAAAATATTCATAATATATTTAATTTTATTTAGATCAACAGAATCAGAATTTAAATTTTTATTTAAAACTTCAAAATATTCTAACGACTTGTCTAATCTATTTTTATTATAAATTTTCCACGAAAATGAGCCGGCAGTAACTATAATAAAAAAACAAAGCAAAAATATTTTCGCGAAATTACTCTTAAAAAAACCATAAAAAGAATAATCTTTTCGTAAGAAATTAATCATTTCATAAGCCTTTTTCTTAAAAAAGACTCTAGATTTTCAATTGGCATAATTTCTTGCTCCTTGAAAATATCATTAGGATATTGACGTAAATTCTTTACACTAACTGAATTGTTAATTATCTCGTTTTCACCAAATATTACAGCAATAAGAGCCCCACAAGAATCAGCAATCTTAAATTGACGCCTAAAACTATCCCTACCACTGTGTAAAATAACCGAAAAACCTGAATTGCGTAACTGCTCACTAATTTTCAATGAGATCAATTGAGATTTTAAGCTATCATGCATAATGTAAACATCACACTCACTCTTAATATAATCTTTATCAGTATTTGTTTTTTTCCATATTTCTATTAGCCTTTCAAACCCTATTGCAAAACCAGCAGCAGGAATTTGTTTGCCGCCAAGAGATTCTATTAATCCATCATATCTACCACCACCACAAACAGTACCCTGCGAGCCTAAGTCGTTGGAAATCCACTCAAAAACAGTCAAATTATAATAATCTAACCCTCTAACTAAACGATTATTAAGATTGTATTTAACTCCTGCTTCATCTAGAAAAGAACAAACTTTTTCAAAATGATTTATTGAACTATCAGACAAAAAATTAAATAAATTAGGGGCTTCAATTATTAGAGAGCGCATTTCAGGATTTTTACTATCTAATATTCTTAATGGATTAGAATATAATCTACTTCTACTTGCATTATCTATGCAATCAATATTTTTCTCAAAGAAACTTACTAATTCTTGCTTGTATCTTATTCTATCTTGAAGTAAACCTATGGAATTTAACTCAAGATGGATATTATTTAGCCCCAACTTCTTCCATAAACTTGAAACCATAATAATTAATTCAGCATCAATATCAGGATCAGTAAATCCAATAGTCTCAACATCTACTTGGTTAAATTGTCTGTAGCGACCAGCTTGAGGTCGTTCATGTCTAAATACAGGTCCTATAGAGTATACTCTTCTAGATCTTTTGTATGCAAAATTATGCTCTATAGATGCACGAACTATACCAGCAGTTATTTCTGGACGTATCGTCAAACACTCTCCATTTAAACTATCTACAAAAGAATACATCTCTTTTTCAACTATATCGGTAACAGATCCTATACCTCGTTCAAATAACCTAGTATGCTCTAGTAAAGGGACACGTAAATTAACATAACCATAACTATGCAGCCAATCTATTATCAATTTTTCTAAATATTCCCAATCTGCGCTATCCGGAGGAAGAATATCATTCATGCCCCTAATAGCTATAATCTTATTCAAAATATTATTATTCTCAGACATTTTACTAGTATCTTTTAATTTTTATAAAGAAAACCTACCGTATCGAGCAGCAACATAGTTAGATATTATGGTTTTAAATTCCGATAATATACTATCACCCTTTAGAGTAGTAACTCGCTCGCCATCTACAAATACTGGCGCAATAGGAAGCTCTCCATTACCAGGTAAGCTTATCCCAATATCAGCATTTTTACTTTCCCCGGGTCCGTTAACTACGCAACCCATAACGGCCACATTCATTTTTTCAACTCCTGGGTATAAATCCTTCCAAATCAACATATTATCTTTTATAAATATATCTATATCACTAGCTAATTTTTGAAAAAAATCACTGTTTGTTCTGCCGCAACCTGGACAAGAAATAACGGAAGGAGAATAAAACCTAATTCCCAAAGATTGAAGAATTTCTTTAGCTATTAAAACTTCTCTTGACCTAGAATTATTGCCTTCCGGTGTTATCGATACACGTATGGTATCCCCTATTCCTTGATTTAACAATATAGATAATGCTGATGTAGATGAAACTATACCTTTATCTCCTAATCCAGCTTCTGTAAGTCCCAAATGTAGTGGATAATTACAAGCATCTGAAAGAGCATTATATACGTAAATCAACTCTCTAACCTGACTTACTTTACAAGATATCACTATTTTATTACTGCCAAGACCAAGCTCCTCTGCATGACTAGCACTATTCAATGCAGATTCTATCAATGTGTCTAACATTACTGATTTATAGTCAAGCTGATTTTCTTTAAGATGATTATTCTCATTTAGTTTTAACGATAGTAAATCCTTGTCTATACTTCCCCAATTTACACCAATTCGAACTGGTTTATCGTACCTGCACGCTATTTCTATGATATTATTAAAATTGTTATCTTTGTAATGTCCAGAACCAACATTTCCAGGATTTATTCTATACTTTGATAATGCTTGGGCGCAATCAGGGAAATCAGATAACAACTTATGCCCATTGTAATGGAAATCCCCAACTAGAGGAACATAAATTCCATTCTTATCTAACTGATTTCTAATATCTATAACAGACCTAGCCGCCTCTGATGAATTAACAGTTATGCGAACAAGCTCTGCTCCAGATAAAAACAATTCTTTAATTTGCAAAGAAGTATCAATATAATTAGTAGTGCCAGTGTTAGTCATAGACTGTATGACAATAGGATAACCACCTCCTATTGTCACATTATTGTCATTCCAAGATACTTCAACAGCATTAGTTTTTCTACGATTTAAATAATAGTATTCTTTAGGATCTGTCATGGACATGATTTTATATTCTTAAAAATAAACTGAAATGCTGAAATGAAGTAGTTATATAGATTATATACAAAAAGAAAAATCAAATATAAAAATTTAAATATTGAACAAGTCAACTCATACCAAACTATATTCTTTTTATAGGGATCTGTGTTGCTATTTTAGTTACATTCTTAATACTACCAGATAGTTGCCCACAAGCGGCATATATATCATTACCTCTAGTCTTTCGTACTGTAGTCATTATTCCACTATTTATTAATCCATTAGCAAAAGAATTAATTTTTTCAATTGCAGGAGCTTTAAATTCAGAATTTATAAATGAATTAAAAGGTATCAAGTTAACCTTACACTTAATTGTCTTTATAAGACTTATAAGCTCCTTAAGATGGTTATCCGTATCATTAATACCAGATAGCATGCAGTACTCAAATGTTATAAAATCTCTAGGAGATCTTAGAATGTATCTCTTACATGAATCAATTAATTCTTTTATAGGATATTTCTTGTTTATTGGAACCAACTTATTACGTAAAACATCATTAGCAGCATGTAAAGAAACAGCTAAAGAAACAGGACAATCTCTTGCAAGTTTATCTATCATGGGTACTATACCTGATGTTGATACTGTTACTTTTCTTCTTGAAAAACCATATGCATTTACATCAAGTAGCAATTTTATCGACTGAACAACCTCAGAATAGTTTAATAATGGCTCGCCCATACCCATAAAAACTATATTTGTTATCAAGTTTCCTCTATCTTTAATGCTATTCTTATTTATCAAAGATTCATTTCCAATTAATTTATAATTAATTGACCTTTGAGCAGACCATAGTTGGCTTATAATCTCATTAGCACTAAGATTTCGATTAAAACCTTGATGCCCAGTAGAACAAAAAGCACAATTAACAGCGCAACCAGCTTGGCTAGATATACAAAGAGTACGTCTGTTTTTTTCTGGAATAAAAACAGTTTCAATAGCATTGTTATTTCCAACATCAAATAGCCATTTTACTGTACCATCTTTAGAAAAAGTTTCGCTTTTAACTGGCATATTCTCTATTTTTGATATTTCTTTTAATTTATCCCTTAATTTACTTGAAATATTTGTCATAACATCAAAAGAATTTGCAGAGAATTTATGAATCCACTGCTGCAATTGAGTAGCACGAAAACTACTTTTAATAGAATTTTCCTCTAAAAATAAACTTAATGACTCGTGATCCAATCCAATTAAATTAACAAGAGAATTATTATTCATAAAAGTCTTTTGTATTCTCTATATTATTTATGTTCCTGAGCATAGATCTCTGTCTCAGAAAAGAAAAACGAAATTTCTTTAACTGCATTGTCTATAGAGTCTGAGCCATGCACTGCATTAGCATCTATACTATCAGCAAAATCAGCTCTGATAGTCCCAATATCAGCTTTCTTTGGATCAGTATTGCCCATTATGTTTCTATTTTTTTGAACAGCATCATCGCCCTCAAGAACCTGAATAAATGATGGACCAGAAACCATAAAATCTATCAATTCTTTAAAAAAAGCACGATCTTTGTGTATATAATAAAAACTTTCAGCCTCAGAACGTGATAATTTTTTAAATTTAGCAGCAATTATGCATAATCCTGCCTCCTCAAAACGATTTATTATTTTTCCGATAATATTTTTACGTATAGCATCAGGTTTTATTATCGACAAGGTTCGTTGTTTTAACATAAGATCAATCCAATAAAGTTTTATATATTAATATTTGAAAAACCAGCTAACATTCTAACCTAATAATCAAATTAATTTAACAAAAGGAACTTTATTTTTTTACTAAAAAATGTCAGTATTTGATAAAATGCGAAGCTTAACTTTTTCATTATAAAATAATTATAATGAACAAATATAAAAAATAAATTTTAATTAACACTTATGAACGACATAAGATGAATGTTAAGCACTGATATCAGTCTGCTATCTTAACCACTTTAAATGCATTTTCTGGAATTATATTCGATGAATAAATCGGTATTAAATGAATATACAAAAAAAAATAAATTATCTAATGATGAAGATAATCTTTCAAAAAGTTTTGATCCTTGCTCTATAGAAAAAAAATGGTATTCAGAATGGGATAAAAAAGGATATTTTAAATCTGGAAAACATGTAGGAACCGATAAAAATACTGAGGATTTTATAATCCAATTCCCTCCTCCTAATGTAACAGGCACCCTACATATGGGACATGCCTTTAATCAAACAGTTATGGACTGTCTTGTTCGTTATCATCGAATGTCAGGCGATAATACGATATTTATTCCAGGAACTGATCATGCAGGCATAGCTACACAAATGGTTGTAGAACGCCAGCTAGAAAAAAAGAATATTTTTCGTTCTGAGCTAGGAAAAGAAAAATTTATAAAAGAAATATGGAAGTGGAAAGATCATTCTGGGAACACTATAACAAATCAAGTGAAAAGACTTGGTATATCAGCAGATTGGGATAAAGAATATTTCACTATGGATCATAAGATGTCTATAGGTGTCATAGAAGCCTTTGTTAGACTTTATAAAGATGGTCTAATTTATAGAGGAAAACGTTTAGTTAACTGGGATCCTCATTTACTTACTGCTGTATCAGACTTAGAAGTAATTACAGAAGAAGTAAAAGGCTTTATGTGGCATATATCTTATCCATTATCAAAAGAATTTATTAAGTCTGATAACGGCATTAAAAAGATAACAGTTGCAACAACAAGACCTGAAACAATATTTGCCGATTCAGCTATATGTGTAAATCCTAAAGATCATAGATACAATGATCTTATAGGAAAAACAGTTAGTTCCCCAATAACTAATCAAAAAATACCTATTATTGCTGATGATTTTGTAGATATGAATTTTGGTACTGGTTGTGTAAAAATTACTCCAGCTCATGACTTTAATGACTATGAATGTGCATTAAGACATAATTTACCTATGATAGAGATTTTTACAAAAAATGCTCATTTAAATGATAACGTTCCAGAAAAATATCGAGGACTGGACCGTATACAAGCTCGTAAAATTATTATCGAAGATATAAGCAAATCTGGGCTTTTGGTTAAAGAAGAAGAACATATAATTATGATTCCAAAAGGAGATCGTTCAGGTGCAGTTCTAGAACCAATGATCACAAATCAATGGTTTATTGCTGTTAGCAAATATACTAATAATGAAATTTGCTCAAATAAAAGCTTAGCTAAAATAGCACTGGAAGAAGTTGAAACAAACAGGATAAAATTCCATCCAGAAAATTGGAAAAATACCTATAGGCAATGGTTGAATAACATTCAAGATTGGTGCATATCAAGACAACTATGGTGGGGACATTCAATACCAGCATGGTATTCTGAAGATGGAAAGATATTTGTAGCAAAAAATGAAGAAGATGCATATAAAGAAGCATTAAGTTTAGGAGTAACAGGAAAATTAACAAGAGATCCAGATGTGCTTGATACCTGGTTTTCATCTGCTTTGGTTCCCTTTACAACTCTAGGATGGCCTAATGATACATTAGATTTAGATAAATACCTTCCTTCTAGCGTTTTGGTAACAGGGTTTGACATCATATTTTTTTGGGTAACCAGAATGATCATGATGACAAAATACCTAACAGGTAAAATACCATTTAAAAATGTCTATATACACGGTCTTGTACGTGATTCAGATGGACAGAAAATGAGTAAATCTAAAGGAAATACTCTTGACCCTATAGATATAATAGATGGCATTAATTTAGAAAATCTAGTTAAAAAAAGAGTATTTGGTTTATTAAATAATAAACAGGCAAGTAATATAGAAAAAAATACTCGTAAACAATTTCCCAATGGGATTACTGGTCTTGGTACAGATTCACTAAGATTCACTATGGCATCTTATGCAACACTTGGTCGCGATATAAATTTCGATATTAAAAGATGCGAAGGTTATAACAATTTTTGCAATAAATTATGGAATGCTTCACGTTTCGTTCTTCTAAATACAAAAAATAGCCCGATAATAAATGAAAATGTAGAATTTTCATTTGCAGACAAATGGATAAAATCTAGGTTACAAAATACTATTCTTGAAGTAGAAAAAGGATTCTCGGAATACCGATTAGACAATATTTCAACATCAATATATAAATTTGTATGGGATGAATTTTGTGATTGGTATTTAGAAATGGCTAAAGTGAATCTATATCAGCTAACAGATCCACAAAAGAATGCTACAAAAAAAACATTAATCAGTGTGCTTGAGACGATTTTACTTTTACTACATCCTATTATGCCTTTTATAACTGAAGAATTATGGCAAAAAATACATACATATGATTTAAATAAAACTAGCATCAGTGTCCAGCCCTATCCAAAAATAAATAAAAATGAAGTGAATCTGGATATAGAAGATAAGTTTTTAAATTTAAAATTACAAATAGATTCTATACGTGCATTGAGAGGTAGCATGAACATATCACCATCTCATAAAGTACCCCTGATAGCTAAAGGAGATATAGAAGAGTTAAAAATAAATTCTCCTTATCTAATTTATTTCTCAAAATTAGATAAAATTGAGATTGTTGATGATTTACCCAAAATTAATGCTCCACTAAAAGTAATTGGAGCAACCCATTTGATGTTAGATATAAAGATAGATCCAGAAGAAGAATTGTCTCGATTAAATAAAGAATTAATGAAAATCTCAATGGAAATAGAAAAATCTAAAGAAAAACTAGAAAACGTTGGTTTTATAAAAAAGGCACCATTAGAGATACTAGAAAAAGAAAAAACCAAACTTAATAACTTAGAAAATACTTTTATAAGCCTTAAAAATCAATGCTTTGAAATAAAAAAGATAAAATAAAAATACTAAGTTGTATCATTGCTATTATTTTTTAGGAGGGATATAAAAAGCTCGTCATCTTCTGTGAGAAATCCATTGTTACGAGCTTTTATAATCAAATCTGGACGACGCATAAACGTTATCATTAGAGACTTTTCCCTATTCCATTTCCTTATGTCACTATGATTTCCATTAAGCAAAACTTCTGGAACAATTTCTTCTTTAAAATTTCTTGGCTTAGTATATGGATGATCATCTAATAATCCTGATTTATATATACTAAACGATTCACAAGCTTTGGACCTGTCATTTCCAAGAACATTAGGCAACAATCTTACTACAGCATCTATTAATGCTAAAGCTGCAATCTCTCCTCCTGATAGTATGAAATCACCAATAGATATCTCATGGGTAACACAACGATTAACGAATCTTTTGTCAACTCCTTCATAGCGACCACAAACTAATATAGCCCCAGATGTCTTAGATAACCTAATAGCACGATCCTGATCAAAAACATCACCAATTGGAGATAATAATATGACTGGAATATCATTAAAACCAGACAGCATATGCTCATGTTTTATGAAGCTAACAGTGTTTTCCAAAGATTCTGCAGACATAACCATTCCTGGTCCACCACCGTATGGATTATCATCTACCCTCCTAGTTTTATTGTTTGTAAAATCACGAGGATTCCAGGTATTTAACTCCCATTTTTTATTTTTATAGGCCCGACCAACAACTCCAATATTTTTAATAAAATTAAAAATCTCAGGAAATAAAGTAATTATGTCTAATCGCATTAATCTATTTGCCAACTAGTAAAAATGCAATTATCTTCCAAATTAACATTAACAATATATGATTTTACAAAAGGAACCAATATATCTTCTATTTTATTTTTGTTTTTATAATTTTTTAAAAAATTAATATCTGGTGTAATACTAAGTATAGGATGAGCTCCATTTTCAAAAATATTATTAACTACTCCTATACAACACTGTGTCTCGCCTGAATATCCATGTACAAAGCAACCAATTAGATCTACCCAATAATACTCATCATCACCTGTGCTTGGAAATAAACTTCTAGATACGCAAATTGTATATCCACGCAACGCATTAGAATCCTCACGACTGAGGTTTTCCATAAGTCTAACTATTATAAATTTACCGTGAATCCTGGCACTTACAATATTATGATGATAAAAATTTAATCCAGTAGTAATCGATCTGCATTTATTACTAACAATCCAGCAATCACTTATATTTAATAAAATACTTTGATCCTCAGAGTAAGGATATATTTTCAATAAACCATTAACGCCGTACGAGGAAACAATACGGCCTAACTCTACTAAATCACTGGGAATATTAAGAGTCTCTAAATAACTAGACACAATGTATATTTTTTGAAAATTCTGAGATTAATCTTTCAACAACTGGAGACAAGCATGCACCATTATCCTTCCAAAACTTTACTCGATCTAAAGATATTTTTAATTTGTTTTCTGACGATGAGCTAACAGGATTATAAAAACCTAAACGCTCTATAAATCTACCATCACGACGATTTCTAGAATCAGTAACAACTAAACTATAAAAAGGCCTCTTTTTTGACCCACCACGTGCTAAACGAATAATAACCATAATAACCCTAAAATTTAATAAATCATAAAACTTTTAATTCTATCAGTAATTAAGTATAAATTACAAAAAATAAAAATCAACGTCTTCTAATATAGATTACAATGTATTCTATCTCATTATCTATATATTTCTCTTTAAAAACTATAGAATTACCAGTCTGTTCTGCAAAAATCACAAAATCGTTTAATGAGTCTATATTGGAAGTACTAATAATACGTAAAATTTTACCAGTTTCCATTTTAGACAATGCTTTCTTTGTATTCAATATAGGAAGCGGACATGACAATTTTGAAACATCCAAGATATCGTCATAATGACATTCCTCATTATTATCAAATTTCTTCATAAAAAACCTAAATTTTTTCTTTTATAAAATCAAGCACATTGTCTAATATCTCTGGCAATTTAATATCATAATTACCACTCCCTGCAGACATATTATGACGACCCCCACCTTTACCATTAGTTTTAGACAATACTAAATTTATAATATCTTTAGCACTTACTAAACTTGTAATAGTATTTGAAACACCACAAACTATATCAGTTTTGCCACTAGGCAAGACTGTAACTAATAGCACTATAACATCATGAAAACGAGATTTCATTGAATCCACTATATTACATAACACATTGTGTTCTACATTATGAATAATTGACACTAGGACACTAATATTTTTTATTAATTTAATAGTATCTACTGTAAAATTATCAACAATTAAATCAGCTATGTTCTTTTCCAAGAAAGAAATTTTCTTTTCTCGTTCTTTAATACAATTAATTTGATCAGTTACTTTAGCTACTATATTAGATATGCTTGTATTTAAAGAAGCAGAAAGGTCTAAACATGTATCATACTGAGACTGAATAAATTTAAGAGCATTATTACCTGTAACAGCATCTATTCTCCTTACTCCAGATGAAACGCTACTTTCAGAAATTATTTTAAATAATCCTATATCTCCAGTCCTATTTACATGTGTACCACCACATAATTCCAAAGATGACCCTATTTGAACAACCCGAACATTGTCATCATATTTTTCACTGAACATAGCAATAGCACCACTTTTTATAGCATCGTTGTATTCCATATTGCTTATGTTTACTAAGTAATTAGATAATATTTCCTCATTAGAAATTCTTTCTATTTCCTTTATTTGATCAATACTAACCGAAGAATCATGAGCAAAATCGAAACGAATCCTATCTGAATCAACTAAAGATCCTTTCTGTACTGCATGCATCCCCAAAACATTACGCAAAGCTTTATGCATAATATGTGTTGCAGAATGATTTCTTGAAATATTTTTTCTATTTTCTATATCTATAGAAGCCCTTAGAATATCTCCAACCTTTATCGACCCTGATTCTAGATATCCAGCATGAACAAAAACACTAGAGAACAATGTAGTATTTTTAACAAAAAAATTTGCAGTATCACTAATTAAAAATCCTTTGTCTCCAACCTGGCCACCAGATTCAGCATAAAACGGAGTTCTGTCTAAAATAATATTAGCACTATCTTTTGTTCCTATGCTATCTACAAATTTACTATCAACATAAATAGCTATTACTTTTGCAGATAAATCAAAGATTTTATATCCATCAAAAATTGTAGCAGGACCACTATAATTTATTAAAGCATTTGAACTCTTAAACTTTCCAGATAGTCTTGCTTTATCTCTTTGTTTAGACATGGCCAATTCAAAAGATTCTATATCCACACTAATTCCATGCTCACGACAAACATCTGCGGTTAAATCAGCAGGGAAACCATATGTATCATATAAATTAAATAATATATCACCACTAAAAATATCTCCAGACTTCATATTATTTAAATTACTATTTAGAATTTTCATGCCATTGGCTAAAGTTTCTATAAATCTTTCTTCTTCTTGTTTTAATATACGAATTATTAAATTAGAACCAGATACTATCTCTGGGTAAGCAGTACCCATTTCATGAATCAGATCTGGAATCAATTTATAAAGAAAAACTTCATTTTCTCCTAGTTTATATGCATGTCTTAGAGCTCTTCTAATTATACGTCTTAAAACATAACCACGACCATCATTAGCAGGTAATACACCATCCACTATGAGAAAAGCAGTAGCTCTTATGTGATCAGATATAACTTTTAAGGAATTATTAGACAAATCATCAATATTAATTAAACTAGCAGAAGATTTAATTAAATTTTTAAATATGTCTATATCATAATTGGAGTTTACTCCCTGTAAAACAGCAGCTATTCTTTCTAGACCCATTCCGGTATCAATGCATGGTGTAGATAGAGTCGTAATTTCACCATTAACATCGATATAAAACTGCATGAAAACCAAATTCCATATCTCTACATATCTATCACCATCAGAATCATCTGTACCCGGAGGTCCTCCATATACATCAGATCCATGATCATAGAATATTTCTGAACAAGGACCACATGGACCAACATCAGCCATCTGCCAAAAATTGTCAGAAGCATACTTTGATCCCTTATTATCCCCTATTCGTATAATTACATCTGGATCCAAACCAATTTCTTTATTCCAAATATTGTAAGCTTCATCATCATCGTAATATACCGTTACAAGTAACTTATTCTTTGGTATTTTATATATTATAGTTAGTAACTCCCATGCATAATGTATAGCCTCTCTCTTAAAATATTTTCCGAAACTAAAATTTCCTAACATTTCAAAAAATGTATGATGCCTGGCTGTATAACCAACATTATCAAGATCATTATGCTTTCCTCCAGCTCTAAAACAACGCTGTGATGTAACGACACTCTTATAATTACTAACTTCATATCCAGTAAAAATATCTTTAAACTGAACCATTCCTGAATTTGTAAATAATAATGTTTGATCATTTTTTGGAACAAGAGAAGAAGAAGGCAGTATAGTATGTCCCTTCGACTCAAAGAATTTTAAAAACTTAATACGTATATCTGATGTTTTCATTAAAAAACTAGCTAAATAAAGAAATTAAATTTAAATACCCAATTCATTAATTTTCTATTTATAAAAAATTAATGAATTGGGAAAATTACTATAATTATATTAAGAAAAATAATCATTAAAAAAAACAAAATGAAAATTATTAATCTAATCTAATATAATTATAAAATTTAAATAATAAGAAACCTAAACAATACATCAAATGTACAGTAAAATATACCAATATATAATAATTTGACCAATGTAACAGCCAATATTAATAAGTGAA
Source organism: Candidatus Kinetoplastibacterium blastocrithidii (ex Strigomonas culicis) (assembly GCF_000319245.1). Lineage (NCBI taxonomy): Bacteria > Pseudomonadati > Pseudomonadota > Betaproteobacteria > Candidatus Kinetoplastidibacterium > Candidatus Kinetoplastidibacterium blastocrithidiae. Next base: position 571,972 of record NC_019814.1, read on the forward strand.
TATTGGCTAAAAATTTTTTGCAATAAACACCACTATCAATCCATACAACTTCCACAAAAGCAATTAATCATACAAATAAAAAGGATCAGCAAAAAAATTAGAGCATTTCAAATTGCATTGTGAAATAAAATTAATCCTAGCTAATTCAACAATATCTGGAGAGCCACTTGCGTATACTTCGTATTCTATCATATCAGGTATATCTTCCATAACCACATTATGCACATCACCGACTTTACCATTCCAATCATAATTTGTTGTTAACTTGTTTGAAACAACTGGAGTATAATGGAGATTGGGTATTGTTTTTATCCAAGAATCTATTAGATCTCTCATATACATGTCCTTAATATTCTTAACACTCCAGTATAAATATATAGGTCGCCATTTCCTAAAAAGAAGTATGTATTCAATCATTGATTTAATTGGTGCAAAACCTGTGCCACCAGCTAGAAATATAATTGGATTGCAGCTCTCTTTTTTTAAAGTAAAATTACCAAATGGACCCTCTAAATTCATAAGATCATTTATCTTAAATATTCTACTAGAATCATATCCAAATAATTTATCAGTAAAATAGCCGCCACGAAAATGACGAATATGAAAATTTAGAATATTATTTATACGAGGAGAGTTTGAGATTGAATAACTTCTTCTAATATTTCTATCTAGAACTATGTCTATATATTGACCTTCTTTAAATATAAAAGGACGACTACTCAATAACTTGATATCCAAAGAAATAACATTATCAGCAACCTTCTCCATTGATACAATTTTTCCTATATGCTTCTGTATCAATAGATCTACTTGTTCTACAACCATATCAGATAATGGATAAGATCTACAAGCAAGTATATTGAGATCAGAATTATCATTATTGGAAATTTTTTTCAAATAATTTTTTGTTTCAAATAAACCAGATAGCACTTTACATTCGCATCTTTTACAATCACCCATTTTACAACCATGTGGAAAATCTATCCCTGATTCTATTGCTGATTCCAATATAGATTTGCTTGCTTCTGCAACAAACTTCTCATCACTTGGTTTTATAGTGATACTAAAACTCATAGTCACCTTGTTTAAATTCATATGAATTAAAATTTAACAAATATTACTAAAGTTAATATATGTTTTCATAAAACATGGATATTAAGTATTTAGACATATAAATGCAAATTACAATTTAAATCACCAATAAAAAAACTATTGATAGTAACTATATATAAATAACATTTTTTATTTAATTATTAATCTCTGGATTTGCAAAAAACCAACATTTAATTTATATACAAGTAACAATTTTTTTATAAAACAAAATCTTATGCTTTATTAAAATTAATTTTTTAAAAATTTTATTTTATACAAGAAAAGCCAATTAATAATTAGCAATTAACAGTGTTTAATGGTTATAAACATAATGATAGTTTATAAAATATAGAAATTATGGAATAAAAATACATAATTATATTTTCAATAATAATCCTTAGAAAATTATAATGATTATTGACTAGTAGTAAATTACTGTTAAACTCAATCAAGTATTAGTCGCAGCTACAAAATACGATATACATAATTATATCGTTTTCATATCACTTGTTAAATCAACCATTTAATGACCGTGCTTGATGATAATTTTTCTTATTAAGATATAGAAAAGTTAAAATTTATAGTTCATGGTTATATGTAATCAAAAATAATAATCGCAATGCATCTAAACGAACTAAAGACGCTACATGTTTCACAATTGCTAGAAATAGCCTTAAGCTTAGAAATAGATAATGCTAACCGCTTACGCAAACAAGAATTGATGTTTGCAATAATGAAAAAACGAGCCAAACAAGGAGAACAAATCTTTGGCGATGGAGTATTAGAGGTTTTACCAGATGGATTTGGATTCCTTAGATCTCCTGAAACATCATATCTAGCTAGTACTGATGATATATACATATCCCCATCTCAGATAAGAAGAATAAATCTACATACTGGAGATTCAATAGAAGGAGAAGTTCGTACACCAAAAGATGGAGAGAGGTATTTTGCATTAGTTAAAGTTGATAAAGTAAACGGAGTTACTCCAGAATTACTTAAGCATAGAATTATGTTTGAGGACTTAACACCTCTACATCCTTGCCAGCATATGCGCCTAGAGAGAGAGATTAAAAGCGAAGAAAATCTAACAGGCAGAATACTAGATGTATTCTCTCCAATTGGCAAAGGTCAGAGAGGACTGATAGTTGCTAGCCCTAAATCAGGCAAAACTATTATGATGCAGCATATAGCACATGCTATTGCATCTAATTTTCCAGATGCAATACTAATAGCATTGTTAGTAGATGAACGTCCTGAAGAAGTCACTGAAATGCGACGTACTGTTAAAGGTGAAGTAGTAGCTTCTACATTCGATGAGCCAGCAACAAGACATGTACAAGTAGCCGAGATGGTCATTGAAAAAGCAAAAAGATTAGTTGAAATGAAGAAAGATGTAGTTATTATACTGGACTCAATAACAAGATTAGCAAGAGCATATAATACTGTTGTTCCTTCCTCTGGAAAAGTTTTAACTGGTGGCGTTGATGCTAATGCTCTACAACGCCCTAAAAGATTTTTTGGGGCTGCTAGAAATATAGAAGAAGGAGGATCTCTGACTATTTTAGGAACTGCTCTTATAGAAACAGGTAGTAGAATGGATGAAGTTATCTATGAAGAGTTTAAAGGAACAGGAAACTCAGAAATACATTTAGAAAGGCGTATAGCAGAAAAACGAGTATACCCTGCTATTAACTTAAATAAATCCGGAACAAGACGAGAGGAATTATTAATTAAACCTGAGATTTTACAAAAGGTTTGGGTTTTAAGGAAATTCATACATGACATGGATGAAATAGAATCCATGGAATTTATATTGGACAAAATGCGAAACACAAAAAACAATAACGATTTCTTTGATATGATGAGAAAGTAAAAGCCAAATTACACTATAGGCAAATAAATAATTCAAAGTAAATATTTCCAGATCATGACATGATAAATAATGTAAAAATAACAGAAAGACCCACTGTAATATTACCACCTAATTCTAAAAAAGTTCTTCTACATTCTTGTTGTGCCCCATGTTCTTGTGAAGTAATGGAAATAATGACAGAATCACACGTAGAGTATGAAATATTTTTTTATAATCCAAACATTCATCCGAAACAAGAATACGAAATAAGAAAAAGAGAGAATATTAGATTTGCGGAAAAAAACAACATAAGATTCATAGATGCTGATTATGATACTGATAATTGGTTTGCTCGGGTAAAGGGATTAGAACACTCACCAGAAAGAGGAGACAGATGTACAATTTGTTTTGATATGAGATTTGAAAGAACCGCTTTATATGCTCATGAACATGGTTTTGATACTATCACAAGTTCTTTAGGTATTTCTAGATGGAAGGATATGGATCAAATTAACTCAGCAGGGATACGAGCATCTTCCAAATATAATAATTTAATCTACTGGACATATAATTGGCGCAAGAAAGGTGGCTCTCAAAGAATGATAGCAATTAGCAAGAGAGAAAAATTCTATCAACAAGAATATTGTGGATGTGTATATTCACTAAGAGATACCAATAAATTTAGAATATCTCATGGATCGGAACGAATACAAATTGGCATTAAGTTCTATGATGAAGAATATAAAAAAACTAAGAATATTATTTAATACCAATAAAGCAACTACATTGACATAGATAATTATGACCAAGATTAGTAATTAAATATGTAATAGCAATGCCAACTATTACAAAAATTAATTGAGGAATATGAGCAGTTGGATATTCCTGTTCATGCATACTAGGTATTAAATCTGATATTGATATGTATATAAAACTACTTGCAGCTATTACCAAAACATATGGGGTTATTTGTTGAATATTCTGTAAAATAAAATATCCGAACAAACCACCTATAGATGAACATAAGCTTGAAGCAAGAATCATACAAAAAATTCGTCTTCTATGGAAACCAGCATTTCTCAAAACTACAAAATCACATAATTTATGAGGAACCTCATGTGTAATAATAGATAATGCTGTCAAAACACCTAATAAAGGAGAAGCTATAAATGATGCTGAAATTAATACGCCATCAGAAAAATTATGTAACGAGCTTCCTATTAAAATTATTACACCACCGTTACCAGCATCATGCCTATCATGACCATGGCTATGTCCATGACCATCACCTTCATAATGATGATTATGCCTAATCAATGATATTTTTTCTAATATAAAGAAACCTACTATTGAAACTAACATTGCTAATAATAAAACATCAGATTTCTCTGGAATATCATTAAATGCCTCTGGAAGCAAATGCAAAAAAGATACTGATAAGAAAACCCCTACGGATAAACTAACCATATAATGCAAATATTTGGAAAATATATTATATGTTAACCAATTAGCCATGCATACGGCTATCAAACCACTAGAAATTGTAGTTACCAATATATATAAAATTATCATATTTAAAAATAAATTATGCTTAATGTGCTTGTGACCAATTTTTACCAGTACCAATTTCTATAACTAATGGTACGCTGATGTTAACTATATCACACATTAAAGAAGGTAAAACATCTTTTAGTATCTGAACTTCTGTCTCATGAGCCTCGAATATTAACTCATCATGAACCTGCATTACAATCCTAGTTTTCATATTATTTTTTACCAGCCAATTATGAACAGAAATCATAGCCATTTTCATTATATCTGCAGCTGTACCTTGGATTGGTGCATTCATAGCTGCTCGTTCAGACGATTGACGATTGTTTATTGAAGACCCATGTATTTCCGGGGTATATATTCTACGACCAAATATTGTTTCGACATATCCATATTTTTTTGCTTTTTTACATATATCCTCCATATAAACCGCTACAAGAGGGTAACGAAAAAAATATCGATCCATATATTGCTTAGCACTACTTCTACTTATCTTTAAGGCTGATGATAAACCAAAAACACTCATTCCATAAAGCAAGCCAAAGTTTATTGCTTTTGCTGATCTACGTTGCTCGTGAGAAACATTACATATGTCTGTATCGAATATCTCAGAAGCCGTAGCAGAATGTATATCCTTTCCTTCTGAAAAAGAAATTTTTAAGTTAGTATCATCTGAAATATGAGCCATTACTCTTAGCTCTATCTGTGAATAATCAGCAGATATCAGTAAATAATCTTCTCTAGAAACAAAAGCCTGCCTTATCATTCTACCTAAATCTGTACGAACCGGTATATTCTGCAGATTGGGATACGAAGAAGATAATCTGCCTGTAATAACACCTATCTGTGAATATGTAGTATGCAATCTACCTGTATTGATATTAACCATGCTAGGTAATTTATCAGTATAAGTAGATTTTAACTTAGTTAATGATCTATATTCTAGAATGATATTTGGCAAGAGAAAATCATTAGATAATTTTCTCAATACTGATTCGTCAGTAGAATGTAACCCTGCTGACGTTTTCTTAACAAGAGGATATTTCATTAAACCAAATAAAATATCACCTAATTGTTTTGGAGAATTTAAATTGAAACTTTTACCAACTATATTGAAAACCTCTGATTCTAATTTTGAAATTTTATCTGATAAATTAAGACTATGGTCTTTTAACTTATTTGAATCTATCTCTACTCCATTTATTTCAATAATGCTTAGAATATTTGAAATCTTCATTTCTAAATCATAAATTGAATTTAGACTATCTTTTTCTAATAATTTAGAAAATTCGATACACAGTTCCATTATTATTAATGAATTTTTAGCAGAATAATTCGCAGAAGCAATAATATCGAAATCACTAAAGTCATCAATTTCTTTACATTTACCATAAATTTCTTTGTATGAGTTATGTTTTATTTGTAAATACTTTTCTGATAACTTATCTATAGATATATTATTATGCGAATCAAGGACATATGCTTGCAACATAACATCATCCCTTACTCCTTTTAACTCAATACCTTCATTATATAAAACATGAAAACAATTTTTAGCATTATGCACTATCTTTTGTTTAGTAGAGTCTTCTATCCAAGGCTTGAGTAAAGATAAAATATAATTTTTCTGCAAATAAAGATTATCTGGTTTATGATCTAGCATTGGAATATAGAATAATCTTTTATTTGAAAAACAAGAAATAGCAACTAATTTTGATAACATAGGAACTGTAGATGTAAAAATAAAATCTACTGAAACTACTCCAGGGTTATTTAAACATTCTAAAAACGAGTATAAATAGTCTATACTATCAACAATTTCAACATCTCTTAATAAATTATCTATAAATAATTCTCTATCATTAACATGATTACTGTAATAATACTCATCTTTTATCTCATCCAACCATAAATTAAAATCAAATCTAGTGTAAAGATTAATTAATTCATTGTAGATCATAGGTTTTATTAAAAAGTCTTCTTTAGAATTTATACGATCACCTAAATCACAGTCACATTTTATTGTTAATAACTTCCTTGTTATTTCAAATTTATCTATAAAATCACGTAGATTTTTACCTATTAACCCAGGTATCTCATCAATATTCGATATAATATTATTCAGCGATCCATATTTATTTAATAGTTTTACTGCTGTCTTAGGTCCAATCTTTTTAACACCTGGAACATTATCTACTGAATCACCAATTAACATAAGATAATCAACAATAAGATTAGGAGGAATACCAAACTTTCTTGCAACTCCTTCCTCATCTAATATATCATTACTCATAGTGTTAATTATTGAAACACGCTTGTTAACTAACTGGGATAGATCTTTATCACCTGATGATATTACAACGTTAAAGTCAGATATCTCCAAAATTTTTGTAACTATAGATCCAATAATATCATCTGCCTCGAAGCTATTAGAATGATAAATAGGCAACCCTAAAGCCTCTATTATCTTATATATATATTCTGTCTGTTTAACTAAATCATCAGGCATGGAAGATCGGTTTGCCTTATAAGAAGAGAATATATCTTTCCTAAAGGTTTTTTCTGAAGAGTCAAAAACACAAGCAACATAATTAGTATCTTGATCAGAAAGTAATTTACGCAACATATTAATGACACCATATATAGCTCCTGTAGGCTCACCTCTTGAATTGCGCAAATCAGGCATAGCATAAAAAGCACGGTATAAATAACTGGAACCATCTAACAATAGTAGCTTTTCAGACATAATTTATATATTAAACAATCCATAATAATAAGATAAATAATGTCTAGCTATTACGTTCACGGCTAGCCTTACGTCTCTCGTGCTCCTGTAAATAACGCTTTCTTAATCTAATAGATTTTGGAGTAATTTCAACTAATTCATCATCTTCTATAAATTCAATAGCATATTCTAAAGATAACTGCACTGGAGGTATCAAACGTATGGCCTCATCAGTTCCAGAAGCTCTTATATTTGTCAACTGTTTCTCCTTAGTAGGATTAACAACTAAATCATTGTCTCTGCTATGTATACCAACTATCATGCCTTCATATAGAGTCTCTCCAGGATTAACAAACATTCTTCCTCTGTCCTGTAATTTCCATAAAGCATAAGCCACTGCAATACCAGAATATTGACTTATTAGAACCCCGTTACGTCTACCACAGTTGGAGATGTCATTAACAGGAGCATATTCCCGAAATACATGACTCATTATACCATTGCCACGAGTTAATGTCATAAATTCATTCTGAAAGCCTATAAGAGAACGGGCTGATATTACATATTCCAATCGAGTCTTGCCTAGTCCATCTGGTAACATATTTTGTAGATTACCCTTGCGACGACCCAATTCTTCCATAACACTACCTTGGTGAATATCATCGACATATATAGTCAAATCTTCATAAGGTTCATTTTTTATACCATCAATATCTCTATAAACAACATTTGGCCTAGAAACCGCAAGCTCATACCCTTCTCTGCGCATTGTCTCTAATAGAATAGTAAGATGCAATTCGCCTCTGCCTGAAACTTCAAATACAGTATCATCATCTGTTGTAGAAACACGTAAAGCAACATTAGATTTTAATTCTAAAGATAGGCGATCAAATATCTGTCTACTAGTTACAAATTTTCCTTCTTTACCAGCTAATGGAGAAGTGTTAACCATAAAATTCATTGTTAAAGTAGGCTCGTCAATATGCAATATTGGTAATGCCTCTATATTATTAATATCACTCAAAGTCGTACCAATAGATATATTGTCAATTCCATTTATAAGTACAATATCACCAGCCTCCGCTTTGTCTACCGATATTCTATCAAGCCCAGAAAATTTTAATATTTGATTAACTCTAGATTTTTCAGGTTCTCCTGCATGACCTAATTTCATCACAACATCCATACCTGGGTATAAAATACCACGATTTATCTTTCCTATCCCAATCTTACCTACATAAGAACTATAATCTATGGATGCTATCTGCATTTGAAAAGGACCATCAGAAGAATTATTATGCTCAGGAACATACTTTAAAATAGCATCAAATAATGCGCTCATATCACCAGATCTAACATCAGCTCTATCACTAGAATAGCCTGATAATCCAGAAGCATATACGATCGGAAAATCCAATTGTTCTTCTGTAGCTCCTAGACGATCAAATAAATCAAATACTTCATTAATAACAAAGTCTTGACGTGCTCCAGGCCTATCTATTTTATTAACAACAACAATTGGTTTTAATTTTAACGCCAATGCTTTTTTTGTAACAAATACTGTTTGCGGCATAGGACCTTCTACCGCATCTACTAATAATAAAACACCATCTACCATAGATAAAACACGCTCAACCTCTCCACCAAAATCAGCATGTCCAGGAGTATCTATAATATTTATATGCACTCCTTTATATTCCACAGCACAATTCTTAGATAAAATTGTTATGCCTCTTTCTTTTTCTAAAGCATTAGAATCCATAACACGTTTGACTATGTTTTGATTTTTTCTAAAAATACCAGATTGCTTTAATAATTGATCTACTAACGTAGTTTTACCATGATCAACGTGTGCTATTATGGCTACATTGCGTAAAGCACGAGTCATATGTTATCCTCTTATATTGTTTAAATGAAATCTTTATATATCTCTTTGTCGCATAACAATTTATCAAGAGACCTTGATCCATTTAATAAATTTTCTAAAGTAATAGAATTTTCTAATAAAAATGGACCGACCCTTGTTCTCCTTAGACTTATTAAATGCGCAAAACAGCCAAGTTTCCGTCCTATATCTTGAGCAAGTGTCCTAATATAAGTACCTTTGCTACATGAAAGTTCTATCTTGAAAATATCATCACTAAAATTAATTAAATTAATATTATGTACGGTAACTTTCCTAGGTTCTCTATATATATCTATACCACTGCGTGCATATTTATACAAAGGTACGCCATTAAATTTTAGAGCTGAATACATTGGAGGAATCTGCTCTATTTCTCCTATAAAGTAATTAAGTGTTTTTTCTATAAAAGGCATCTCAATAAATTTATAACTAGAAGATTTTGATACTATCTGCCCTGTTAAATCACCAGTATCTGTCTCTTCACCAAGCTTTATAGTAGCAATATATGACTTAGAAGAATTTAAAAAAATATTAGATATTTTGGTTGCCTTGCCAAAACAACAAACTAAAAGTCCAGTGGCAAATGGATCAAGAGTACCAGTATGACCTGCTTTCTTTATATTTAAAAAACGTCTTACTTTTTGTAGAGCTGAACTACTTGTAATGCCTGCTGATTTATCTAGCAAGAAAAAACCATCAAATTGATATAAACTCATAAATCTAATTAATAAATTGATTATCAGATGAGTTAGCTTGTTTTATTAAATCTAACAACTTGTCTGTTTCATAAAATTGACTATCATATAAGAATTGTATACTAGGTACCGTATGAATTTTTAATATCTTATAGAGACAAGAATGCAGCCATCCAGATTTTTTATTAAGAAAATTTTCCACTGCAAAATGATCTAAACCAAAAACGGTAAAATAAACCTTTGCATGTGCATAATCTATGGATAATTCAACCCTAGAAATAGTACAAACCCCAACTTGCTCGAGAGTATAGTATTTTCGTATTATCTCAGATAAATCTCTCTGAATTTGCTTTGCAATTCTAATATTGCGATTAGATATAGAATTATTTTTCATAACTTGTTAATAATAAAAATTATAGCTTCCTTGCAATTTCTCTAATTTCAAATATCTCCATCTGATCTTTAGTTATGATGTCAGAATAACCCTTCAAAGTAATACCGCAATCAAATCCTGATCTTACCTCTTTGACATCATCTTTAAACCTTTTTAACGAGTCTATCTGACCTGTCCAAGTTACTACATTATTTCTAATTAAACGAACTCTAGAATCTTTTCTAACGATTCCATCAAGCACCATACATCCAGCTACTTTACCTATTTTAGATATGCTATAGACTTCACGAACCTCTACTAAGCCAATCACTTCTTCTTTTTTCTCAGGAATTAACATGCCTGATACGGCTTGTTTTATATCATTTATAGCATCATATATAATGCTATAATAACGTATGTTAATGTTATTTAATTCCGCATTTTTTTTTGCTATAGAATCAGCACGAACGTTGAAACCTATTATTACAGCATTAGATGCAATAGCTAAATTAACATCATTATCAGAAATACCACCAACAGCTGCATGTATTATCTTTATACAAACCTCATTATTAGATAATTTTAATAGAGAAGAAGATATAGCTTCTTGAGATCCTTGAACATCAGATTTGACAATAATAGATAAAACTTGAACTGAGCTATCAGTAATATTATCAAAAATAGACTCCATCTTGTCTGATTGCTTACGCGCTAACTTAGAATCTCGGAATTTTCCTTGTCGAAACAAAGCTATTTCTCTAGCTTTACGTTCATCAGATAAAACAACTAAAAAATCAGCTGCAGAAGGAACGTCTGTGAGTCCATGTATCTCGACTGGTATTGAAGGACCAGCTTTTTCTATAGAATTGCCATTTTCATCTAACATAGATCGTATGCGACCAAATGTTGCTCCTACTAAAACAATATCACCTTTCTTTAATGTCCCACTTTGAACTAAGACCGTTGCAATTGGACCACGTCCCTTATCTAAGCTAGCTTCTATAACAATTCCTTTTGCAGGACTGTCTACTTGAGCCTTTAATTCCAAAACATCTGACTGTAGAATAATGTTATCTAAAAGAATATCTATACCATCACCAGTCTTTGCTGATACAGGTATGAAAGGAACACTGCCACCATACTCTTCTGGAATAATTTCTTCTGTAATCAACTCTTGTTTTACCTTATCTAAATTTGCAGAAGAAGACTTATCTGCTTTAGTCAAAGCAACTATAACTGGCACATTAGCATGCTTCACGTGATTTATAGCTTCACGAGTTTGAGGCATAACACCATCATCAGAGGCAACCACTAAAACCACAATATCCGTTAACCTAGCACCACGGGCACGCATAGATGCAAAAGCCTCATGACCTGGAGTATCTAAAAACGTAATAGAACCTATATCTGTTCTAACGTTATAAGCTCCTATATGCTGAGTAATACCTCCAGCCTCGCTACTAGTAACCTTTGTTCTTCTTATATAATCCAATAGTGATGTTTTTCCGTGGTCAACATGCCCCATAACTGTGACAATAGGTGCTCTTTGTATACTATCAGCATTAGATACTGAGGAAATGTCTAAAAAAATCTCTGGATCATCTATTCTAGAAGCTATTGCAGTATGACCAAATTCCTCAACAACGATCATAGCCGTTTCTTGATCTAAGACTTGGTTAATTGTAACCATTTGTCCTAGCTTCATCAAATTTTTAATAACCTCAGCAGCTTTTATAGACATTTTATGCGCTAACTCAGCGACACTTATTGTCTCTGGAACATTAATTACTCGAGAAATAAACTCTTGCTGCTGATTAGCGACATTACCTTTATTATTTTGCAAAGAACGAGAATATTTCCCATTGCTGCTTTTAGATGACTTAACCCCAACAACTTTCCACTCTTCAGAATCGCTATGAACGCCAATTTTTCGATCCTTCTCAACTAACTTCTTACGGTTATTTTCATCACTCCAGTTAGAAGAAACATCGGAAGACTTCAGTGTTTTTTTTGAAACAATAGATGATTTTGTTTCCTTTTTATTAGCTAAATTTTTCTTTCCTAATGGTTTAGAAGTAGAAAAATTATCTGGAGAAGATACTACCTTGCGAGGACGAACTAACATTTCACGTAAGGCAGCAGCCTCATTTTCCGCAAATTTTCTAGAATCATCTTTATTAGAACTATCTAATAATTTTTCATTTTTAGGCTTAATAGCATGATTTTGTGACGAAGAACGACGAATATTTGTTTCGTTTTTAGGATTTTTCATAATTTGAGATTTAGAAATAAGTATCGATTTATCTGATTCTTTATTAAAACCTTGTACTTTATTTTCAATTATTGGCAATACCTTGCTTTCATGCCTATTAGAGGCCATATTATTATCTTCTGTTAAATTAATTATAGATTCATTGTTTTGTTTAGTAATAATGCTATCATCTATACTATCTTTCCCAAGGGTATTATCATCAACATTATTAATAGGTAAACTTAAAACTTTATTGTCATTTAAATTATCTATAGATTGAGGCTTTACAGAACTAATATCTAAACCATCAACTTGGTATCTAGACTGATCTTTTTTTATAAAAGTACGCTTTTTCAAAACTTCAACTTGAATTGTTCTTGATCTACCTTTAGCATCTGCTTGATAAATTTCAGTAGTTTTTCTTTTTGTTAGAACAATTTTTTGATCTTTTTTATTACCTTCACCATTAGCTCGGCGTAATGATCCTAATAACTTTAACTTGTCGCTATCTGTGACAAAATCTTTTACTGTTTTAACATTTACTCCAGCAGATTTTAACTGATCTAATAAAATATTAGAAGGCATGTTAAGCTCAGCAGCAAACTGAGCTACGGTAACACTAGACATTAAGATTTCTTCCCTATATAGCGACTAACAAACCAATAGCTACAAAATAATAAGATTTAGACTTATTATTAACTCACTCCATTACTCAAACCAATGCGCACGAGCTGAGATTATAACACTAGCAGCCTCATCCTCACTCAATCCTGATATTTCGGATAATTCTACAGCATCCAACTCTGCTAGATCATTCTTTGTAAAAATCTTTCTTTCTGCTAATTTTAATAATATTTCCTTACTTACCCCATTAATATTGAGCAAGTCACTTCCTATTTCAATATTCTCTTCTTTAACGATAGCTTCAGTCAATAAAGAACTTCTTGCTCTTGATCGCAAATCATTAACAAAATCCTCACTAAAACCATCTATATCTAGCAATTCTTGTAGAGGTATATATGCAATTTCTTCAATTCCAGTAAATCCCTCATCTATCAATTTGTCCGCAATAATCCCATCAACCTCTAACTTTTTAATAAAATCATCACGCAATGATTCTCTTTCCAATTGATGGCGATTAAGACTTTCCTCTGAAGTAATTATATTAATTTTCCATCCAGTCAAATCAGAAGCTAATCTAACATTTTGTCCCTTTGATCCTATTGCTTTAGATAAATTCTCATCGTCCACGACGACATCCATTGAATGACTGTCCTCATCCACAAGTATAGAGATCACATTTGCTGGAGATAATGCACTAACAATAAATTGAGCTGGATCTTCAGACCATAGAACTATATCTATCTGTTCACCACCTAATTCATTACGAACAGCGGTAACACGCAACCCTCTCATTCCAACACAAGTTCCGATAGGATCTATTCTTTTATCATAAGCAATTATAGCTATTTTGGCTCTTATCCCTGGATCACGAGCAGCAGCTTTTATTTCCAATAAACCTTGTTCGATTTCAGGGACTTCATTCTCAAATAAATATTTAATAAAATCAGGAGAAGTCCTAGAAAGAATAACTTGTTTACCACGAGGATTATTCTCCACCCTAAGGAATAAAGCCCTTACCCTATCCCCCATTCTTAAGTTTTCTTTTGGTATCATTTCAGAACGAGGCAGCCTAGCTTCAATTTTACCTATATCTATAATAGCATCGCCTTTATCAATTCTTTTAATTAAACCAGATAAAATTTTATCATTTTTATCTAGAAAATCATTTAATATCTGCTCTTTCTCGGCTTCACGAATTCTCTGTAAAATAGCCTGTTTAGCAGTTTGAGCACTGATTCTACCAAACTCTACAGGATCTAAAGACTTCTCTATATAACTACCTATATTTACATCTGCATCTAGTTCTATAGCATCTGACAACAATTCTTGTCTATCTGGCTCCTGCAAACCGTTTTCATCTGGAACAACTAACCACCTACGAAAACCTTCGTACTTACCACTATTTCGATCTATCAGAACACGTATATCAGCATCTTCTTTAAATCTTTTTTTTATGGCAAAAGATAAAGCGCTCTCCAAAGCCTCAAAAATAACCTCGCGCGTAACATTTTTTTCTCGCGCTAAAGCATCAACCAACATAAGAATTTCACGACTCATCGCTTTTTGCCCTTGAAATCGAGAACAGGATCCAATTTTGCATAACAAACATCATCGATATTAAAATTGATAACTTTTAAATTATTTTTACTCTCATTATCACTAAATTCAATACTAAACATAGTACTTCTTGAAGAAATATCATTACTATTCAGAGGATTTTGTAAACGAAGAATTCCATTAAAAACCTTTCTCCCATCCAAGGAGTCATTTAATTTCAAAGCTATACGCTCTCCTGCAAAACGAATAAAATCGGACTCACTATGCAAAGGACGATCTGTACCAGGCGAGCTAATTTCTAACTGCTTATAATCAATATTTTCAGCAGCAAACACACAAAGCAGGTGACGAGACACTAATTCACAGTCATCTATACATACTCCATTAGTCTTGTCAATAATGACACGAAGCACACCTGAGGAAAGTCTTTCGATATTGACAAGATCAATATCATTTGCAATTCCATGTAAAGCATTTTTAGTCAATGCAAATAAATCTACCATATACCATTATAAATATAAAAAAACAAAGAAAAACACCCTTATTAAAAATAAGGATTTAAGTCCTAATTAGACTAATATACACAAACAAATAGATATTAATGTCTATATAACACATAACTATAAGTTAATATACAATTTTAACAGACATTTCTAAAAATTAATACAGAAATAACCGTTATACTAACTCAAAAATTCCTTTTCTTTCTTGCTATAAACCCTAAATGAGACTCATGTGCATTAGGATTATTTGGCTGGCGATCATAATTAACGCCAATGGTTTTACTGATGCTTTGTGAAATGTATTTAGTATTAACATTTTTCCTGGGATCAGTATTACTAATCTTATAATTACTCTTCTTTACTTTTCTTTCTAAAGTTGAATCATGTCTGACAACTTTATCTTTTTGCAAAGTTAAATCATTAACAATAAACTGAGAGTCAGATTTAATGATCTGATTCCTTATATTAGCATGACCTCTTGAATTTTTATTAATTTTGGTAGATCTATTTCTATTCTTATTGGCTTCAGTTTGAATATTATTACCATAGGGTTTATTAAATGCCGATCTTTTAATAATTATCCCTTTATCATCTAAAATGTTTTTTAATAGTTCATTTTTTGTAATAATAGCTAATACTATAGATTCATCTAATTCCACCCACTTCCCTCGATGCAAATTTCTAGGAAGCACTATTTCACCGTAACGAATTCTCATTAATCTACTAACGGTAATACCTATGCTATCAAACAACCTTCTGATTTCGCGATTACGACCTTCTTTAATTACCAACTTGTACCATTTATTACTGCCATCCCCTCCAAGATAAGACAAAGAACTAATAGAAGCAGGACCATCATTAAGCAATATTCCATCAACTAATTTAGATTTTTGCTGCTCGCTTATCTCTCCTAGTATCCTGACAGCATATTCACGTTCGATTTCATTTCTAGGGTGCATAAAATAATTTGCCAAATCCCCGGAATTTGTGAAAATTAATAGACCTTCAGTATTAATGTCAAGTCTACCTATAGATATCCATTTACCATAACTGATTTTAGGCAAAGCAGAAAAAACACTATTTCTACCTTGAGGATCGCTATGACTTACTATCTCTCCGGATGGTTTGTGATAGACAATAACACGAGGGATTTTTTTTGTGCTTGATCTTTGTATTATTTTCCCATTAAGTCTTACCAAATCATTTGCCTTAACTCTCTGACCAATATGGGCTGGAGATCCATTAACAGATATTCTTCCTGATACTATAAGCTCTTCCATATCTCTTCTAGATCCAATACCCAGATCAGCTAAAACCTTATGCAACTTAGGAGCAATGTCATCGCCTTGGTATTTTTTTAAGTCAATCTCAGCCTGCCCATAAGATTTATTCAAATAAGGGGATACTACCCTATCACAATTAAGTTCTTCAATATCAAGTTTAGGATTATGAATTTTTAATTTTTTATTTTCTTGGATAGAATCATCCATATTGCTAGAAACTTCTTCGATATTTATTCTTCTTCTCCTAAAGGGAGTGCGTAACTTGCGCCATTTATTATTACGCAATGAGAATCCTGCTTTATCTTCAGATATGTTTTTTTTATCAGAATTCACAATATTTTTTGAATCATGTGAACTATCTTTAACAGTTTTACTTGCCTTCACCAAGACAACTCCAAATTACAAATTCAGCAAATTAATATTAATATTAATATTAATAAAGTATTTTAACGGATAGGTATATAGATGCTTCAGAATACAGAAATATTTATATAAAAGAATAATAATGCTTACCAACAACAGGATAATTTGATTAACTACCAAAAAATTAAGAAAAATAATATTTGCATAGAATTGTATTATATTTTGGGTTGATATGCCCTCTCTGCAAAATTAAATAATAAACAACTAATAATAAACAAAACAGAAATAGAACATTGTCTTTAATATTACATTATATCATAATTAATCATAAAAAACTCTTGCTAATCCATATGTCTATATTATATATTTCCTTGTATTATAGAAACAACACTACATTTTGATAAATTGTTCAATAAAGAGCCGGTGTAGCTCAGAAGGTAGAGCAGCGCATTCGTAATGCGAAGGTCAGGGGTTCGATTCCTCTTATCGGCACCAAAAAACAATATCATTATTTAGAAGGAAATTTTGGCAAAGGGAATGATATATTTTCTTCTATAATAGACACGAAATTAACAGAATCATCACCAAATCCATTTCTTTTTAAAAATTCTACTATTTGGTCAACTATTACTTCTGGAGCTGAAGCCCCAGAAGTAATACCTATATGTTTTTTACCATGTAGCCAAAGCAGATCTATAGAATTAAAACTATCAATAAGATATGACTCTACACCGCTTTGAATAGCTAATTCCAACAATCTATTAGAATTAGAGCTATTAGCACTTCCGGCAATTAATATTAAATCACATTCTTTAACTATATGTTTAAGTGCATTTTGTCTATTCTGTGTAGCATAGCAAATGTCACTCTTTTTGGGACCAAGTATCATAGGGAATCTATTTTTCAATGCTTCCTCTATACAAATAACATCATCAATAGACAATGTTGTTTGTGTAACATATCCAAGCAACAAATTATCATTAACTTTTAAACGCAAAACATCACTAACGCTTTCAACAATATATATTCCACTAGTATCCTGACCCAAGGTGCCATTAACTTCCGGATGATTCTTGTGGCCAATAATTATAACTTCTCTATTTTCTCTACGCATTTTAAGGACTTCAAGATGCACCTTGGTAACCAAAGGACAAGTAGCATCTATAATAAGCAATTTTCTCTTTTTTGCCATGGATATTACATCCTTTGATACACCATGTGCAGAGAAAATTATCACCATTCCTTCTGGGACATCAATTATGTTGTCTACAAAAATTACACCTTTATCCTTGAAATAATTTATAACATGCTTATTGTGAACAATCTCATGGTTTACATATATTTGAGGACCATATATATCTATGGCTTTCTCGACAATAGATATAGCCCTCTTGACCCCAGCACAAAAACCTCTTGGAGAAGTTAATGTTATGTTTTTTTTACATACTGAAACTTTGAATTCCATTATACTAATAACCTTATAATGCTAAATTATGTGAATGTGTGCCAGATGTTTGTATAAAGATGCGATTTAACGTCAAAATGTTGTAATAAGATTTGTTAAGCTAGAGCTATCATATCAAATTATAAGTATATGTTTTAATCCCATGCTAGAATAACTATTTAATAAACTAATATAAAAATCCTTATTGGAAAATAGTTATGAAATCAGAAATACATCCAAACTATCAAGAAGTTGTTTTCCTTGATGTTCAAACAAACCATAAATTTATCATCAGATCTACAGTACAAAGTAGAGAAACAATAGATATTGACAACAAGACATATCCATTGTTTAAATGTGATGTAACATCAAAGTCTCATCCTTTTTATACAGGAGCACAAACAAGAATAGTAGAGACTGGACGTGTAGAAAAATTCCGTGCCCGCTTCTCTAATCTAAAAGGCATAAGCAAACCTAAATAATAAGAACGAACCACAAAAACAAACACACAGGTATGTTTTTCTAAATTGTAGGCAACATACATGTGTTTGATATCTTAGTTATGCCTTGTTTTAAATTAGTTAACATACACTAACAGATATAAAATATTGTTGAAATTGAGAATGTAGAAGTTCATGAATATCTAAAAAATATAAATATTAATTAGAACTATAGAACTATCTAAAATAAAAATTCATAAGTAATTCTATGTATAGCATATATGATGATGAGCAAATTATCAAATTTAGAAATTTTTAGAAAACTAACTAAACAGTCTTTTCCTATTTTAGTTAGTCAACTAGCTGGCATATCATTTGGTTTGCTTGATACTATAATGACGGGTCATACTAATAAAAATGACTTAGCAGCTGTATCTTTAGCAACATCCATATATGTAATAATATTTGTTGGGTTGCTTGGAGTAATAAATGCACTGGTTCCTATAATAGCAAAAAATTTTGGCAGTGGTAACAATACAGAAATTGGAGAGTACTGGGGACAAGGTTTTTGGGTATCAATAGTATTATCAATAATTGGCACAATACCACTATATTTTTCTGAAATATGGTTCTACTTTATTGGTAACATAGATTTAGATGTATATAATAAAGTCGTAAGATACTTAAAGATATTAATAATAGCATTGCCTGCAGCATTGATATTCAGAACCATATATAACCTTTGTGCTGCATTGTCTAAATCAAGAGTAATGATAACAGTTAGCTTAGTATCAGTACTATGCAAAGCTTCCTTAAATTATATTTTTATTTATGGTTTTTTCAAAATACCATCCCTAGGATCAACTGGAGCCAGCATATCTACTATGATAGTATCCTGGATAAGTTTATCTATAGGCATATCAATTATATATACAGACAATTTTTACAAACAATTCAACATACGTATCAGAAAACCAAACGTATCCAAAATAAAAGAAATATTAAAACTAGGACTGCCAATGGGAGGATCATATTTAGTAGAAGTCCTAACATTTTCATTTATGACAATACTTATAACAAGAGAAGGAATAGTAGCTGTAGGAGCACATCAAATCATAACTAACATAGTGTCTGTTTGTTACATAGTGCCTATATCTCTTGGTTTAGCTACATCTTCAATGACTGCTCAATTTTTAGGAGCAAGAAATAATGATATCGCCATACAAATAGGTAAAATTGGAATAAGAGTAACAATGCTAATAGCTGCTATTAGCTGCATAGCCATATACTATTTTAGCGATAAAATTCCAACAGTTTATACAAATGATTCATCCATAAGAACAACATGTTCTAGTATGATGTTTATCGTACCATTTTTCTTAATTGTCGACTCAGTACAATGCTTTAACTCTTATATACTTAGAGCTTATAATATTACAGCACTACCTTTTATATTACAAACAATAGCACTTGGAGTTATAGGCTTAGGGGGCGGATGGTGGTTTGGATTTGGTCCAGGTAGAACAACATATCAGCCTATACACAATATTTTATTTAGCGGGGCTCCTATAGGTGCTAGTAGTATGTGGATAATGGCAACTAGCGGGTTAGCAATATCCGCTTTTTCTCTATATATATTATATAAAGAAAAAGTAATTAAAAAACTCTAGTTATAACTTGAAGAAATATTTACGGTAATAACGCAATTCATTTATTGAATCATATATATCTGAAAGAGCTTGATGCTTACTATTTTTAGAAAAATTTTTATATGCATTAGGGGACCATCTCTTTGCAAGCTCTTTTATAGAACTAACATCGATATTTCTATAATGAAAAAATTTTTCTAATCTAGACATGTATATATTCATGAATCTACGATCTTGACTAATTGTATTACCGCACAATGGAGAAACTCCTGAATTAATATAATTTTCCAAAAATAATAAAATATTATCTTCTGCTTCTTTTTCTGATATCTCAGACGACAAAACTTTATCAACTAGTCCGCTCTTACTATGAACTGATTTATTCCATTTATCCATTGATTCTAAAATCTCATTAGTTTGATGAATCACAATAACTGGACCTTCTATTATCTCATCTAAATTTTCATCCGTAATAACTACAGCAACCTCCAGAATCTTATCTTTTAATGGATCCAGACCACTCATCTCCATATCTAACCATACTAATCTATTGTTATTGATATTCATTATTTAATTATTCCTTATATAAAAAAATAAATTTTAATTATTTTTAATATATCAATTATTAAAAATAACCGTATACTATTTCACGTAACTATAAAATTAGCAATTTTAAAATGGAAAAAAACATTATCGGAAGAGTTATAGGCCTATACAAACAGAATTATATAATTGCTCATGGAAAATCTGTTTTAAGGTGCATCTCAAAAGGAAAAAAAAATGAAGCAGTTGTTGGGGACTTTGTTAATGTAAATTACAAATCTGATAGTTATTATATTATTACTGAAATTATTCAAAGGAACAATCTCTTCCTAAGATCAGATATAACAAAAACAAGAAAAATAGCAGCCAATATAGATAATGTTATACTGTTAGTGGCAGCTGAGCCTGATTTTTCAGTCGAATTAATATTAAAAATTATTATTGAGGCTGTACGATGTAATACAAAAATTACTATTGTGCTTAATAAAAGAGATTTAAGCAGATCCATAAAAACAGCCAAGGAGAAACTTTATTTTACAGAAATCTTAGGCATACCTTTATTAGAGATAAGCGCAAAATATCCAAGCTCAGAAGAGAAATCTATACTTGATATTCTAAAAGGAAAAGTTACATTAATAACGGGGCCTAGTGGAATGGGAAAGTCTACATTAGTAAATTTACTAGTTCCAGAAGCTTGTGCAGCAACTAGAGAATATTCTAAATTTTTAAATACTGGAAAACATACTACAAGTTATACGAAACTATACAAGCTAACACTGGAAAATAGCTACATCATAGATTCCCCAGGATTTAAAGATTTTGGTCTAAATCATCTAAGCTTCAATGATATAGTAAAGCCATTTCTAGAATTTCGTGATTTAAATAATAAATGCAGATTTTATAACTGTACACACTGTCACGAACCTGGATGCAAGATAATAGAGTCTAAAACTAATGGAACAATAGACGAAAAGATGTATTCGTTATATAAAAAAATTATGGGTAAGTATATACTTACCCATGGTAATTAGATCATCAAATTACCTCTTATATATTAATTTTTCCTTAATTCTAGCAGATCTGCCGGATCTGGAGCGCAAATAGTATAGTTTAGCTCTTCGGACACTACCAAATCTTTTGACTTCTATTTTTTCTATTTGAGGGGAATAAAGCTGAAATGTTCTTTCTACCGCCTCCCCAGAGGATATCTTTCTAACTATAAACGAAGAATTAAGACCTTTATTACGCCTAGCTATTACAACACCTTCATATGCCTGAATTCTCTTCCTAGATCCCTCTATTACATTAACACTTACTGTAACAGTATCTCCTGGAGAAAAAACTGGGATATTCTTATTATTACTAAGCCTATCTATTTCTTCCTGTTCTAATATAGCAATTAAATTCATAAAAACTCCTGACTCATCTTTTAACGTATTATATTTTATGATTAAAGATTTTAATTATTAATACAAAAGAGGATGATATTAAAAATGGGGTCATTAATTATAATGGCATATTAACTATAAAATCAAGCTTTATAAACAATCAGATAATTTTGGGACTATTTCAAATAAATCACCACATAAACAGTAATCTGAAACATTAAATATTGGCGCATTAATATCATTATTTATTGCTATTATTGTCCTTGAATCTTTAATTCCTGCTAAATGCTGCATAGATCCAGAGATACCTATAGCCAAATATAATCTAGGAGATACTATCTTGCCTGTCTGTCCAATTTGACAGCTATTAGGCGCATAGCCTTCATCAACAGCAACACGAGTAGCACCAATTGCCGCTCCCAGCTTCTCCGCCAAAGGCATCAATAAATTATTAAAATTTTCTTTGCTTCCCAATCCACGACCACCGGAAACTATAACATTAGCTTCTGTTAAATCAATTTTAGAACTATCTACTCTATTTTCTTTTTTTAATAATTTTGATAATCCTAAGTCATTAGAAACAGTAATATTTTCTATATCGGCATAATTATTTATATCAATATTGATATCTTCATTAGTGAATGAACAACCACGTAAAATTAAAATTTTAATTGGATCTATACATTTGATATTAGCAAGAATTCTGCCAGCATACATGGCAGCAGAAAACACATTATCAGATATAATTTTCATTACATTAGATACTGGAGCAACATCTAATTTTGCAGCAATTTTAGGAGCTATAGATCTCCCATAAAATGAATCGTTAAATATTATATGAGTGTAATTATTAGCTATACTTAAAATATGATTAGCATGGTTCTCTGGTAAAAAATCAATAAAATGAGATGCGTCAGCTGTAAAAACTTTAGATACATTCTTTAATTTGCTTATATTGCAAGCCAAATTTTTAATATCTTTCCCTATAATTAAAATATGTATACTTGATCTAAATTTAGAAGCTGCAGATATAAGACCATATGTTGAAACATCAAAAGACTCATTGTTATGATCAGGAATAACTAGTATCATTTTTCTAACACTCCAAGCTCTGCCTTAATAATCTCAGATAAAGAAAAAACATCTTTTTCTAATATTTTCTTTCTTTCATTTTTTATTTCTTCGATATTTAATAATTCTAAACGTGGTGAATAATCAATATTAATATCTTTAATATTGATTATTTCTGTTTTTTTACTCTTAGCCCTTAATATATTCTGTAGTGTTATATATCTCGGCTTATTTAGATTCAGATCAGCGATAATAACGGCAGGCAATTTTGTGCTAATTATATCAACACCATTATCCAATTCTCTAGTTGCTACCAAATTATCGACATAAAAATCTATATTGCTTACAAAATTTATTTGAGGCCAATCTAACAAACTACTTAATATCTGACCCGTCTGACAAGAATCATTATCGATAGATTGTTTTCCCAAAAAAACTATTTTAGGTGCTTCTTTTTCAACAATATGTTTTATTGCTTTTGCTACAGATAATGGCTGTAAACTAAACTCTGATTCTATTAAAATACCTCTATCTGCACCCATTGACATAGCCGTCTTTAAAATATTCTTGCTAAGAACATCTCCACAAGATAAAGCTATAACCTCATCAATAAAACCTTTCTCTTTAAGACTTATAGCCTCTTCAAGGGCAACCTCATCAAAAGGATTCATTGATAGCTTAGCATACTCTAAATTTATTCCTGAATGATCATTATTAATTTCTAATTTAGTGTTATGATCAATTACAGATTTAACAGCTACTAATACTTTCATCGATTATACCCTATAACTATAATTTAGCTAAAGAACGTATATGCAAAACGGCACTACGACCTAAAGATGACATGTCATATCCACCCTCTAAAAAACTCACTATTCTACTAGAAGAATATTTTTCAGACATTTCTACAAGTATATCAGTAATCCATTTATAATCAGATTCATGAAGATTTAATTGCCCCATGTCATCCTCTCTATGAGCATCAAATCCAGCAGATATCAATATTAACTCTGGTCTAAATGACTCTATTGCTGGTACCCATTTTCTATTTACTATATCCCTTATAAAGGCACCATCTACATAAGCATCAACAGGAATATTACACATATTTTGACTATGAATTAGCCTCGTATCAGGATAGAATGGATGTTGAAAAAAACTACACATTAATACAGATGGGTCATCTGCAAATATTTCTTCCGTACCATTACCATGATGCACATCGAAATCTATGATAGCTAATCTTTTTAGTTTGTACTTGCTAATAGCATATCTTGCCGCTATAGCTATGTTGTTAAAAAAACATGATCCCATTGCCCTATTATGGCAAGCATGATGTCCTGGTGGTCTGGTTGCACAAAATGCATTATTAAAGTTTTTGCCAAATACAGAATCTATTGCAAATAAACCTGCCCCAGCTGCATAAAAAGCAGCATCTAAAGTATATGAATTCATAATAGTATCCATATCAATATAGCAATAACTACCTTTTTTAGGAACAAGGCTACGTAAATAATTTAAATACTCTAATGTATGCACCCTTAGAATATCTTTATCCGAAGCTCTTGAAAAACTATGGTAACTAACTATGTATGACATGATACCACTCATGATTAACTGATCAGAAATAGCATCAATTCTTTTCGGGTTATCAGGATGTAAAACGCCCATTTCATGTAAGTAACCAGCATGATGAGTAATATACATCGTATTCATAAAGACATATTTTGCCAAACTTATAAATTCATAAAAAATTACTATAAAATTTCATATAGTATTTGAATATTATCTTTATTTAATTAATAAATAAAAACACACAGACTAGAAGTAAATACTAGGACTGTGTGTTAAAAAATACAAGCTAAAATTAAAGAAAAAAAACTACATATTTATTTTTTACTGATAATTAACTTTTCCTTTAGGGCCTTACCAGGCCTAAAACATAGCACCAATCTATCAGCAACAAAAACATTCTTTCCAGATTTTGGATTGCGAGCAACTCTAGAACCTCTCTTAGATATAAAAAAGCTACCAAATCCACGTATCTCTATACGCTTTTCTGAAGAGAAACAATCCTCAAATATCTCAAGCATAGCCTTTATTGCTCGCTCCAAATCACCAATAGACAGATAATCCAATCTACTGGACAACACTCTTAATAAATCATTTTTTTTTAAATAATCAGCCATCATTACGTTGTTGGTCTAATTTTTCTTTCAGTAAAGCTCCGAGATTAGTAGTTCCTGAAGAAGCACTAGCATCTGACATTCTTTGGATTACACCAGCAGTATCAATACTATCTCTAGCTTTAACTGACAATTGAATAGAACGAGTCTTTCTATCTATATTAACAATAAGAGCCTCTATAGGATCACCACTCTTTAATATTGAGGTTGCATCTTCAACTCGACCAGAAGAAATTTCAGAGGAACGTAGATAACCATCAACATCTAAAGAAAGATTTACGATAGCTCCTTTAGGCTCTACTGATTTTACTGTGCCATGAACAGTCGATCCTTTATCATGGGACGACACAAAATTTTGAAAAGGATCACCTTCAAGTTGTTTAACTCCAAGAGAAATACGTTCCTTAGCTGTATCTATGCCGAGAACAACTGCTTCTATTTCATCTCCCTTCTTTAGATTTCTTACTGATTCTTCACCATTATCTGTCCATGATAAATCTGATAGATGCACTAAGCCGTCAATTCCTCCAGGAAGACCTACAAAAACACCAAAATCTGTTATAGACTTAATAGCTCCTTTAACCTTATCACCTTTCTTAAAGTTTACTGCAAATTCTTCCCAAGGATTAGGACGACATTGCTTCATACCAAGTGATATGCGGCGTCTATCTTCATCAATCTCCAACACCATCACTTCTACTTCTTCACCTAGAGTAACTACTTTTCGTGGATCTACGTTTTTATTCGTCCAGTCCATTTCTGACACGTGAACTAATCCTTCTATTCCTAATTCAACTTCTACAAAAGCACCGTAATCAGTTAGATTAGTAATTTTTCCAAACAAATGAGTTCCCTGAGGATAACGACGAGCTAGATCTACCCAAGGATCCTCTCCTAATTGTTTAACACCTAAAGAAACCCGATTCTTTTCTTGATCAAATTTTAACACCTTGGCTTCTATCTCTTGGCACACTTGCAGAACTTCAGAAGGATGTCTTACACGACGCCAAGCCATATCTGTAATATGCAATAAACCATCTATCCCTCCTAGATCTATAAAAGCACCATAGTCAGTAATATTTTTGACAACACCCTTAACTATTGCTCCTTCATATAAATTCTCTAAGAGTTTTTGACGTTCCTCTCCCATGCTAGCCTCTAAAACCTGACGTCTAGATAACACTACGTTATTTCTCTTTCTATCAAGCTTTATAACTTTAAACTCCATGGTTTTGCCTTCATATGGAGTTGTATCCTTAACAGGACGCAAATCAACTAAAGAACCAGGCAAGAAAGCACGAATACCATTAGTCATAACAGTAAGGCCTCCCTTGACCTTGCCTGTAATAGATCCAGTAATCAACTCTCCACTTTCTAAAGCTTGTTCTAATTTTAACCAAGCAGATAGACGTTTTGCACGATCACGTGATAAAACAGTGTCTCCATATCCATTCTCTAAAGAATCAATGGCTACAGAAACAAAATCTCCCTGATTAACTTCTATCTCTCCCTTATCATCTAGAAATTCTTCTATCGGGATAAGAGCCTCTGACTTGAGACCTGCATTTACAATAATGAAATTATGATCAATACGCACTACTTCAGCGCTGATAACTTCACCTGATTTCATATCTTGCTTTTTAAGACTTTCTGCGAATAAATCAGCAAAGCTTTCTCTGCCAAATGTAGTTGAGGAAAATGATGACATGGGTTGTTAATCCATATGGCCATATGGCCAAAGTAAAAACCGATTAAAACGGTGGTTTAAAATACCTAGCAATAAAAAATCTTAATAATTAATTACAACTAGGGCCAAGTTTATATTTATATAAATCTAATATAATGCTTAATGTCTTCTCAATATCTAAAGTAGAACTATCTACAACATGTGCATCTGGGGCAGGTAAAAGCGGCGAGCACAAACGACTGGCATCACGCTCATCCCTATCTCTAATGCTATCTACAATACTTGCGATATTAACAATATTACCTTTATTAATCAACTGATCATATCTTCTTTGTGCTCTTATTGATATATCAGCTGTTAAAAAAATTTTCAAGAACGCATAAGGGAAAACAACTGTCCCCATATCACGTCCATCTGCAACCAAACCTGGACAAGATAAAAAACTTCTCTGTTTATCTAGCAAAGCTTGTCTAACTTTATAATTACTAGCCACAATGGAAGCTATTCTACCTATTTCTTCACTACGAATCTTATTATTGGTACTCAACCCGTAAGTACATAAATCTCTTCCATTATTAAATATTTTTAAATTTATCGCTAGCTTCAAAATGCTATCGAAATCATTGATAGGGATATCATTGTTTATCATCTCAAAAGCTAGAGCTCTATATATGGAACCGCTATCAAGTAATGACCATCCCAATTTTTCACTTATTATTTTTGAAATAGTCCCTTTACCAGAAGCAGTTGGTCCATCTATTGTAATTATAGGCGGTAATTTTATACTCAACCCAACTCACCATTAAATTTAATGTGTACTATAAACAATTTCATTATAAACGC